>JAAZXG010000019.1 GCA_014240255.1 Methanobacteriota archaeon | reverse complement strand
TACAGTGATATGTTGGATGAAGCCTTTGATATCAAAGAAGGCTATGCCGGCGTTATGCGCATGCCAAACACACTCCTCAAGAAAGCCGCAATAGCTTTTACATTTTTACTAACGTGTCTCTTGGCTTTAGTATTTCTTCCAGGAGGATTTCTTCAAAATAGTGATAACCCATGGATTAGAGCCCTTGGTGAGTTAATTTGGGACATCATCATTTTTATACTGGAATTGCTATTCTATTGGTGATAAGATATGGAACCTACAATGATTGGAGCATACGTTGGTATGTTAATGGTATTAGCCGCATTCGCAGCTGAAACAAGAGGGGTTTTATCGAGCAGATCCTTCAACTATCTAATATTAATGGTAATTGGCGAAGCATTGCTAACTGTAAGAGCATATGTCACAAATGAATGGCCTTTTGCAGTTCTCGGAGGAATTTGGGCTGCTTTTGCAGCTTATTCCATCATGAAACCACCTTCTGAACAATAATTTCAGACTATATTTATTATTCTAAAATCTGTCCCAAAAACTTCTTCATTCTTTCTGTCTTAGGTTCACCTATTATTTCAGGAGGGCCGGCCTCAACGACTTGACCTTCATCCATGTAAATTATCCAATCACCTACTTCTTTAGCAAAACCAATCTCATGAGTTACAATAACCATAGTCATTCCGTCTGCAACTAATCCCTTTATGGACTCTAATACTGAGCCAATCAATTCGGGATCAAGAGCAGATGTAGGTTCATCAAACAACATAACCTTAGGATTCATTGCCAGAGATCTAGCGATTGCTACTCTTTGTTTTTGTCCTCCCGATAATTGTCCGGGATAAACATCTATCTTATCAGACATATCAACTTTTGCTAAAACATCTTTAGCGATATCTTCTGCTTTTCCCTTTGAATAACCTCTAACTTTTGTCAATCCTAGAGTTACATTATCTAGAACTTTTAAATGCATGAACAATTCAAAAGACTGGAAAACCATACCGATTTCTGAACGAATCTCATTGATATCTGTAGAAGGAGAATTAATCTGAACATCTTCAAGGAATATTTCACCTTCTGTAGGCTCAATTAAGCGATTTATACATCTTAGAACGGTAGATTTACCGCTTCCAGATGAACCTATGATTACTACTACCTTTTTAGGTAGAACATCGAAACTTACGCCTTTAACTGCGTGAACACCTCCAGTATATATTTTTTCTAGATTTTTAACACGAATAACTGGAGATTCTTGTTCAGACACTATTCTTCACCTCCTAGCCCTAATCCTGGTATTTTCAATCTCTTTTCCAGATATTTCAGAATATTTGCCAAAGTATAAGTTATTACAAAGTAAAACATCAATACTAAGGTCCATGTCCAGAAAGTTTCGAAAGTTAAAGAAATTAATAACTTACCTCTACGTGTTAACTCTCCGAATCCTATAGCCGAAGCTAAAGCTGAATTCAAAACCAAATTAATGGTTTCATTACCTAGAGGAGGAATTACTATTCGTATCGCTTGTGGAAGAACAACATATCGCATTGTTTGTAAATATGTTAAACCAATACTCCTTCCTGCCTCCATCTGACCTGAAGGTATAGCCTGAATACCACTACGTATTATTTCTGTTTGATAAGCTCCCGAATTCAAACCCAATGCCACTACTGCACTCCCATAAGCTCTCTCAAGTGCCCTCTCAGGTCCTAAAATACTTTCAAATGTCAAATCTATTCCTACCTGAACTAAACCAAAATAAATGAAAAAGAATTGAACAAGAAGTGGAGTGTTACGAAATATATCGGTATAAATTGTTGCAAAAATTTTCAGAGGATTAATATTGAAATAATTCCAAGTCCCATCTTTCTTAGGTAAAGATAGAGGAATTCTAACATTAAATTGAGACGTTTTGAAAACTGCCAAAGTCACACCAATCGTAAAACCCATGAATATAGCAAGAACAATTATTTTCAGAGTATTATACATACCTTCTTTGAGAGTTGGAAAAGCATATTTGGCATATTCCCAGAAGGTGTCATAACTTTCTGCCGTATCCAAAATTCTCGGATCCTGCCCCTCACGATCAGTATACATTACAGTACCTTCTTCACCTACTGCAAAACCAAAATAACTATCCCAAAAACTAACTGCTGTAAAATCAGAACCTAAATTCTGTGATTGTGATTGATTATAGAATGAATTACCACCATCTTCAGTTAAAGCTACAAAATTATCATCGCCAACTATCCAAAATTTGAAACGTGAAGAACCACTTATTGATTTTATAGTACTAGTTGTATTTGTTGGATGTGAATTCTCGGAAGGAACTTTCCAAATGTATCCAATTGCTGTGGGTCCGGTACCACTACTTTGAATAACTGTCCCATTCTCTCCTACAATAATAACACTCACTGGACTAGCTTCATCATCATTTGGTCCCTTATACCCAAAAATAATAACATCATAAAATGAAAACTCTCTGAAATCTTCAGGAGAATCTCTAACTTCCCAAGAAAGACCTCCATCTATAGTCGCGATAATCAATCCATCGGCGCCAACCGCAAAACCTTCATCCCTATTAACAAAGTCAACTGAGTAAATATCATTAGTAGTACCCGTGAAATTAGACAAATCCTCCCAAGAACTATTATTCCATTTCCAAATTTCACCACCGGTTCCAGATACAAAAATAACTGAATCGGCAAAAGAATCAAAATAAGGTATAGATAAATCATACAGATTACCTGCACCATTTATTGAATTATCAATCCAAGCAACTCCATCATTTATCAATACTGTACCTGAATCACCTACTGCAATTGCTTGATTGTTAAACTCAATTGCATTCAAATCCTGAATTGTACCTGATGTCTCTTCAGACCAATTCCCTCCAGAATCTAAAGTCTGATAAATTTTACCATTTTCTCCAACTGCAAATGCAGCTGTCTCATTGAGTGCAAGAACATCATTAAGATCATTATCGGTTAATATTGAAACTTGATCCCATCCAGTAACTATATCTTCTTCAGCTTCTAAATTAGGTCCAAGAAAAAGTAAAAGTAAAAGTAAAAATAAAGCATAAAAAATTATCGTAAAACTTCTTTCACAACTATTTTTAAAAGATATTTTACCACATGACATAGTCCAAACAAAAGGGGACTGTTTTAAACTCTATACCTAAACCCTCTAATTTATATACTACTAAACCACGCATAATTGAGGCAAACATGAAACTCGCACAAATAATGACTGTTCTTTTTGTTGCATGTGTAGTGGTATCTTCGGTACCGGCAAGTGCAGCAACAATGAACTACAAACTAGGTGTACAATCAGGAACTACTTCTGATACGTATGCTGCAGACGAACTAGCAAATGCTGAAGTTAGTGGTTTCGATTCTATCGATCTCGCTGTAGAAGCATTAAAACAAGGTGATGTAGACTTTGTACTTGGTGATTTACCAGTTCTAAAGTTCTATCAAGCTGACTCTGAAGATGGACTCTCAATAGCCGGTTCATTCAGTGAAGAAGACTTCGGTATCGGAGTAGCTACTGGAGATGCTGATTTACTAGCTGCAATTGATGTCGCTCTAGGCGAAATCATTGACTCTGGTGAATATGACACAATCTTTGCAGCATCCTTTGGAGATGAAATTGTTGTCTTAACTGATGACACAGATTCAGACACTGCAACAGCATACCCTGCTGAACCAACTGGTACCTTAGCAGATGCTTTAGCCGCTGAAAAACTAGTATTCGGTTCAGATACAACTTATCCTCCATTTGAGTCTCTAGATGATGATGGTAATTGTGTTGGATTCTCCTGTGACCTCGCCGATGCTATAGCTGCTAAAATAGCTGCAAACTACGATCAGGATTTCGTAGCTGAAATGAAAACCAAAACCTGGGATGAACTTCTAGCTTTCACATACGATGACTACGACGCAACCTTGTCTTCTATGACAAAGACCGCTGAGAGGGCAGAAAATACTGATTTCTCAAGAGCTTACTATTCAAGTAAGCAAGGAATCCTTGCTTCTGCAGATTCACCTACAATAAGTGGAGTATCTGATTTGAATGGAACTTACGAAGTAGCAGATCCAGTTGTAGAAGAAGATGACTCACCAAGTCTAACAATATTGGTTTCTTCTTTGGCAATAGGTCTAATTGCAGTATCAAGAAGAAAGCATTAAACAAAAAAAATGCCTCAATGATCCTGCCTTCGGGCAGGGTCCAAGGTTAAACATGAAAATAGGAATAATAATAAGCCAAATTGATCCAGAAACTGTCTGGAATGCCTTTAGGTTTGGAAATTTTTCAATAAATAAAGACCATGATGTTAGAACATTTTTAATTGGGAAAGGCGTAGAATGTGTTGAGATAGTGAACAAAGATTTTCCAGTAATAGATGAAATTAATAAATACGTAGAATCTGAAGGTGAAATATTTGCTTGTGGAACCTGCTTAGTTTCCCGTAATAAAGAAGGGACTCCTATCTGCCCAATGTCTACTATGAATGATCTTATGGAACTTGTAGAAGAATCTGATAAAATAGTTTCTTTCTAATAGAAATAATCAAAATAAGTTTTTGAGAACCTTATTTATATCTAGTCGAAATCGTAGTTATGGAAGGCTAGGGCGTCGTCACTCATGGAAACATGAAACCCCTAGTAATTCCACTTTTAATTCTTTCAATTTTTATCATAGATTGGAGTTTCATCAAGATGCATTGCTGCAGTAAATATCCACCAACTGATTAAATCAAAAGACTGAACTAAACTTTGCTGACCAGTAGCATTATCAATTACCATCATATCAATCATTGTTTCCAAAGTATCACAATCTGCATGATAACAATCAGAACCACCTGTTAAACTTCCCCAATCAACACTTACAACACCTAATTGATCTGCAAAACGCTCATAATCAGAACGACCTCTATCACTATCGTGCACAGATATTGATTGCCTTTTCTGTTCTGAAGAATCTACATCTTTCATAGAAGCATAACCTTCGGTATCAAATATCTCTCGACCTAATCTCAATGCCTCTGAAGTATTATGATTATCAGTACCTATCCATTCCAAGAGACCTATCATTTCCCACTGATCGCCAAGATTCTCATCATCATAATTTGGAATGCAGTCAACTACTAGAGTATAATATCCTGGCCAATTGGTTCCAACGGCGTCAGCATTCAGATAATTAGTAACTGTAATACCTACAGGAATATTTTCAATCCAACTGTCACTACCATCATATCCATTCTCCTCGTTACTCCACAAGCAAACAACAATGGTACGCCGGTGATCAAACTGTGCAAGCCCTCTAGCTGCCTCTAAAACTACTGCAACACCTGCTTTGTTGTCATGTGCTCCAACACTTGTCCCACCTCCAGGACCACTACCAGGTTCAGCTACATCCAAATGAGCACCTAAAACCAACCATTCATCGGGATATAATGTTCCAGTTTTGTAACCACAGACATTTTCAGCTCTAGGGCTGCTAGATGTACGGTAATTATGTATCTGAGAATCATAACCATATGAAGTCATTTTACCAGCAAAATAATTCAGAGCATTTGTATACGATGGTAAGGGAGGTTCTGTAAATGGCCCCCATAAATCATTGAAATCACCATCAGGATCTGCAATTATCTTCATCATTTCAAATACAGTTAAACCATCAACTATCCCAACACCATACAAAGACCCTTCTTCAACGGATGAACCTTCTCTACTGAGCCTTAAAACATCTAAAAATTGATATTCTACTACACCAGTCGTAATATTAGAACGCTGCAAAGAATGGAAACTTGAATTTGTAGACTTTATTTTAGCTCCAATATTATTTTCTAAACCAAGTAAATGCCCATCTCTCTCAACCCACTCATTCCAACTCTCATTTGTTTTCCTTACAGGCCACTCTTCGCGACCATATTCTGCCATCAAAAATATGCATTTCTCGCTACTAGGAGGTACAAGAATCTGAATTGTATGAGATGAATAATCTGAATTAAAATCTAACACAGTCCCGTTTTGAATATAATTTGTTTCCCCATTGAATAACAAATAAGGGACTAATACACTCATACGATCAGAGCTTGTAATCCTCAATGTTTGTAACTCACCTCCAATAAGAGTATCTAGAGAAAAAGAAAGACTAAATGAATCATCAATAGTGTCCTCCACACATCCTGAAACTGCTGGAAATATCAGCAAAAAAACTAGTATCTTGGATGCTGATGAAGAATTGAGCATACAAAACCATAGTAAGCTAGCTTTTAATAATTACATTAAAGATAAACATATTTTATTATTAAATAATGTTTAATTGATTATAATATGCAATAAATTATATTATTTTTCATTATCTACAGGTTCGCCTTCCACAACCTCAGCATCTGCTGGTTCTGCTTCTACTGCTTCTGCCACTACTGCTTCTGCTTCTACTGGTTCTGCTTCTACAGGTTCTGCCTCTACTGCTTCTGCTTCTACTGGTTCTGCCTCTACTGCTTCTGCTTCTACTGGTTCTACTTCTACTGGTTCTACTTCTACTGGTTCTACTTCTACTGGTTCTACTTCTACTGGTTCTACTTCTACTGGTTCTGCTTCTGGAATAGTGGGTGAAATAAGTCCAGCACTATAGACAATATCTCCAGTACCTTCATCAAATAATATCATTGCATCTTCATCAAAAAAGAATTCTCTATCATCATCGATAAAAGTGCCTACTACTTCTCCAGTATTTATATCAAAAAGGAGTCTAGCCTCGGGATCAAAATACAGTGCCGGTTCAGGAACTGGTTCTTCTTCAATTTCATCTAATCTTTCAATAGTCGAAGTAATCAAATATATTGAAGGAATAAGAATGCCTACAAAGAAAATTATGAATGCTAGGCCAATGCTCCAGGTCGACTTTTGATTAATTACATCTATTTGAGGATCGTTGGTAAAATAAACATCACAATTGTCAACGCCAGCTATAAACATATCATCATCATAAAGACATGATTTATTAGTCCCAGCATGATCTTCATGTACTGCATCGGGAATAGCCATTACTGAATAACTAGCCATAAATATAAGAAAAATAACAATAGCAATATATGAACCAAAAACAACAGCTGAAAATTCAACTTTACGTATATTTGGTATCAAATCATAATCACGAACAAAAATTAAAATAGATGATAAAAAAGCAATAAATGAAATTGCATAAACAATAAGACTCAGATTATAGAAAACAATACCTCTTTGTTCATAGCCACTATCTGAATAAGAGATAATACTATCCTCACGGTTGCCTGTTTTATCAACGCCATCATATTGACTATTCTCTACATCATCTAAATAAAAAATATAATCAGAATTCTTAACCAATCCATCAACAATATCATCCGATGCTGTGTATGTATATGATTCATAAGCAATGAACCAAGAACCACCAAAAATCAGAACAATTACTGAAACTAAGACAGGAATTATCGAAACTCCCTGAGATAGCTGCTTGTTGGTTATCATATTTTTGTTTAGATTGTGCTTTATTTAATATTTTACAATATATATTTGTAATGATTAAAGTAAAATATTATCAATAATACTTTAATAAATATCAAAGAATAGGCCCATAATTGTCAAAGAAATATCCTAAACTTATTAATACCTTCCACATTCATTAGCGACTAGATGGGTGCAAGAACAAAACTATTATTTCTCTTGGTTGCGTCATTTTTAGGAATCGTTCTTGCCCTCATTCCGGCAACAGAAGCTGAAATTCATATTAACCAAATAGAACATCTTAACACACAAACAGATAATTCATTAAATATAACTATCATAAATAATCTTGATGACGAAATACCTTACAGTTTAATAATAAATATATTTAGTGAAGATCTACAAGAGAATATAAATCTAGAATCATCTAATTTAATATTCACCATAAGCCCCTTAGAAACATATCAAACTAATTTCCCATTTACTATACAACTATCAGGAAATTATATTTTCAACTTAACCCTCTTATCTAATAATAATGACCTTATAACCAAAATTTATCTTGAAGAAGAGTATCTATTCTACGATTACCTTCAAGTTAATTTAGAAGAAACTATTGCCGACTACTATTTAGATGATGAAGATAATGCTAACTGGATATACAACTCTGAAAAGCAAAATATTGAACTAATAAACTTGGCCAATGATTATGAAACGGGAATCGTGATGGGCCCATACAATACAAACGGAAATAAAAATAATAAACTAACCATTCAAAACGAATTTATGCTAAGCTTAAATACAAACTATACTATTAGTTATACTGATAATTTTAACCAAAGTCAACTTTACGGAACAATATGGGATGAATTATACACTATAAATGAGAACAGTAATGAATATATTGAAATAGAAATAGATGCAGGAAAAAATATATATATTTGCTTTTCAGCCACAGATATTGATGCACATTCTGAAGATTTTTGGAATATCATAAGTATAAATTATCAATACATCTCAATAAAACACGAACTTGAAACATACATACCTGAACACTACTTCTTTAGTTTGGAACAGACTCCAGAAGTAAATTTAAATTTAGTTAATAGCGGATCATTTGACCAACAGCTCGGGAATGTAACTATTACTGTGGATTTATTTCGTTCTGACGGCAAAATTGGAACATATCTTAGAACCCCAAACATAGAATCTGGAGAATCACAAGATATTAATTTTAGATTTACTGAAATATCTTTGCCGGGTAATTACTACTGCGCCATACAAATCATGTTGATTAACGAAAATATATACTATGAAGAATACAATACCTTTCTATCCATTTCAATGTATAATATAGAAATTGTAAATCCGATAATCTCTAATTCCGAAATGATAAATATATTAATACAAACTAATGACATTGATGCATTCCAAATAGATGGAGATTATCAGATAAACACATTACTAGATAATTATTTTTTAGTCGAAATTTTAGATAAAACTGATGTAATTTCTTGGAATCAATCGGTGCGTATTATTTCAATAATTGATATGGATGAAGATAAATTCACGGTAAATCTAGATCATTATGAAGGAGACATAGATACTCTTGTTTGGCCATCAATTAGTTTTGATAGTATGAAATCTTATTATGCTAAATTCATAATTAATAATGAAGGATTTTATACGGAAAATTATGAAATAAATTATGGTTACTCTTCAACGTTTATAAAATCTGTAAATGGCCCTGAACAAGTTACAATTAATGCCGGTGAAAGTTTGATAGTGGATGTTGAAATAATACCCTTAACGAAAATACCACTACTTGGTGGAAATCCATTAATTATAGAGATTACGAATAATGGGATAGAAAAAACTGAGGGATACATACTAAGTTATGCTGAAACGCAAATTAATATAGTTAGCCAAGAATGTAATAGGCATTCAATATTAACTGAACAAAGTATTGCATGTACAACAGTTATTTCGAATACAGGCTATGCCAGTAATAGTCTTGAAATAGATCTCGGATTTATAAACAAGGATACAAACTTTGAAGAAATTATAGAACAAATTACTATAGAAGAACTGGGTAATAAAGAATCATGGAGCATTAGAACTACATACAAACCTGATAGAGCTGGAACTTTTAAAATGTTCATAAGTATCAATAGTGAAGGAAAAGATATAATCTATGGAGAGATGGACAATCATATTAATGTAATAGAAACAGTTCAAGAAACAGAAGAAGTAGTACGTAAAATTAGTATTCCGGATTTGAGTCTAACAAATATGTTTGTTGCACTATCGATTGCTAGTATTGGATTTCAATTCCAACGTTCAGAAAATATGAAATATCTAACATTTAAATTTTTCATTCCATTGTATTCAAGACTTCAAAAAGACACATTAGCAGATGATCCTACTAGGCAAAATCTCCTCCGAATAATATATGCTGAACCTGGTGCTAATTTTACTCAATTGAAAGAGAAGTTAGGACTGCACAATGGTACATTGGCACATCATTTACACATCCTAGAGAATCATAAAACTATTACTTCCCATACTAGTGGAAGACAAAGACTATTTTTCCCATTTGGTAGTGAAAGTCGAATAAACATTAGTAATTCCTTGATTACAAATATAACACAAAAGAAAATCATTCGTATTGTCAAAAATAATCCAGGAATAACACAATCTATGATTTCACAACAACTAAAAGTAAGCCGCCAGAAGGTGAATTACCATGTTAATTCACTGGTTTCTAATTCTATTATAAAAATTGAAAAGCAGGGACGCATCACAAGACTATACCCCCTACATTTTACTTAGATGGCGGGCCAGGAGGGATTCGAACCCCCGGTCGATCGGTTAAGAGCCGATCGCTTTACCTAGCTAAGCTACTGGCCCGCATTAAGCGCTAGAAAAAAGAGATTAAAAGAGTATACCTGAAATTATCAAATCAACATATCTCCAAGAATAAATAACAAAAATATGCCCGTTCCTACGGCACTCTTCCAATCTATATTTGCAAACCAATTCTGTGCTTTAGTTCGATCATCTGTTGAGTATAAAGTAGGAGAGGTATATCCATCCTTAGAAACTACCTCTGTAGATACTTCCGATTTATCCCATTTACTAGAATCACCCCATTTTTTACTAACCTCGTTTGAACGAATTTGATTCATCATTATATTTGAACCTTCCATATCTATCTCTCGAATCCTTCTTTTTGAAAATTCAAGACCACCAATAGCTAACATTATTGAAAAAATTAATAAAATTACTCCACCTAAATCATCACTATAAACCATACTAAAGACTGCAGCCCCATTCCATGCAGAATGAATCAATACAGCTAGTAGATAATATTTTATTACTACACTAAAAGGCTGACCTTCTACTAAATGCTTCGAAATACCGTGGCCTGTAAATGAAGTAGCTACTGAATGTAAGAGTATTGAAGATACTGTCCTCAAAATTACAACTGCTAAAATACCAAGGTAACCCACACTCACAGCTTCTTCAGATAATCCGTACAAAACATTCTCTGTAGCGCCAAATCCTAAACCACAAGCTGCCCCATAAACAATACCATCTTCAACCTCATCAATATTACTTCGAACAGAAAGATTCTGGAACATAACTAACGGTTTAACAAATTCTTCAACTATCGGAGCTACAACTACTACTGATAGAATAAGCACTAAATCCTCAGAAACTGGACCACTTTGAATTAAGAAAACTAACAATAATGAAGTCCCTATTGTATTAAATATCATTGCCAAAAAAACACCTGAAATAGCACCCCATGCAAAAGCTAATTTTAGAGCATCCCAAGGCTCCTTATCTTTCACCTCTGAATTTCTAATTGATCTGAGATAGTAATATGCTGGAACAAAAGATAAAATAGCTGCAAATAAAAATCCAGCCACGCCACCCATAGCAATGAAAAGAAGACATAGCGTAACCACCAAAACCCACTGTTTTCGACTTAATTCCATATTTTAGTTACTTAGATGGTTACTCTATATAAGTTATTTACAAACTATTTTGTGATATCCTAAGCCACATGAATGCGGCCAAGATGAGCATATAATATACCCCTCCTCAACATTTTATTCATTTGTAATCGAGGATTTACAATTCCCTCTTCTTGAGCTGCTTCCCTTAATTTTTCAGGATCAACTCCATTACCTGAATCCAATGAACGTACTAATTCAAGTAGTTTGAATTTAGGTGTATTTTGAATCGTCATTACATCAACATCATCTGAAGAATCATCTTTCTTTTTAGTAATACTAACCTTCTTAGATACAAATGACTTCTTCTTAGGCTGAACTGGTTTCTTAACTTTGACTTTCTTAGGAACTTTATCTCTGAGCGGGGCCAAATCATCCAACTCTTCTTCAGCCTGTTCTCTTTCTTCCTTATATTCTTCTAAATATTCATCGATAAGATCTTGAAGTAATTCAGCAGTAGTCATGCCTTCTATTTTAGCTCTAGAACCAAAGAAAGTCCATTGATCACGGAACTCCGGCGGAATGCTCATTCGGAAGTTCAACTTTTTTGGAGGCACAGGATAGCAGAAGATATGGTTGTATAATACTTATCCCTGCACACAAAAAAAATAACCTTAACTGAAGTGCTATATAAATTAATAAAATCTGAAAATTACATGTGATTTTTGATTTATATACTTATCGTCTATTATATTGAGCAGAACTAAGGAAAACATCAATAATGCATTTTCAAATTTTATCGTTTGGCCCTAAAACCTAGTTTATAAAACAACTTTTTACAATAATTCGAAATATTCGGACTCTAACTGATTGACAATACTAGTCCACGAAAAATTCTTAGAAAAATCTCTGCCAAATATCCCCATTTCTATAGATAATTGCTCATCATTCATAATTGTAAATATTGAATTAGAAAGTGACTCGGGGTCATTGTATTCAACCAATAATCCATTTTTCTCCTCGGCCATTGCCTCTGGAATTCCACCAACTCTTGTAGCTACTACAGGAGTACCTGCTGCCGCAGCCTCGAGAAGAACTATCCCAAATGCTTCATATTCAGAAGGCAGCACCAAAACTTCAGCGGCAGACAAAGCCGAACGGTAAATCTCATCATCAACATGACCCAATCTATGCATCCTAATATTTTTTGACTCTGCTAATTTATCTAAACTTTTACCAAGCCCCATGTCAGCACCCATAATTACTAAGTCAAACTCACGAGATTCTCCAAAATACATAGCCTCAATTAAGTTAATTAAACCCTTATTCGTAGCTAATCTTCCAGCAAAAATGACAAATTTTTCAGAAATTTGAGGATACTTGTCTCTAAATATTTTTTTATCAGGTATTTCCTTCCAATCGTCCCAATGTATGCCATTGTAGATTATTTTTATATTATCGTCTTTGAGACCTATTTCTTTGACCAATACTTCTTTTTCGTGGTTGCTAACGCATGTAATCAAATCTGCAGCCTCCATCGTAGATTTTCCAATCTTAGAATCATAAAAATCCCGTAACGTACGTCTCTTTGCGCCACCCCACATGGACCATGATGGATGAAAATGAGGAGTTATAACCCAAGGTGTTGATTGGAATTTTTCTCTGATCCAACCTGCATGATTCTGAAAATATCCATAAGAATGTGTATGTATTATATCTGCTTTTTTAGAAAGAAAAGATTTGATCATTCCTGGGGCTAATACATAGTGAGCTTCTCCTGAAATTGTGAAAGCACTGTGCCTTGATACTGGAATGCCTGAAACTACTGATGGCATATCCTTCTTTACAAAAGGTGTCTCTGTGTAAAGATCCGTGGTTATTACCTCTACATTATGTCCTTTATCAGATAACCCCTCTGAATATGCTTTAACAACTGTTTCAGCACCACCTGGTGCTGGAGGATACCTAACACAACCCTGAAGTATATTCATTATATTGCCATACAAGGCGCCTTTTAAGCCCCCGACCTTACCCCTTTATTGTCTGAAACACGAGATGTTAGCAGCCCTCTATCGAGCCACCTCGAAGAACTCAGAACGCACCTTATGCAACCTTTCGTGACTACTATTTTTCTTATTCTTTTACTGTTGCCATTTTCAAAGTCAATAGTTGATAATTTACTAGCCATAGGCAACATAGACATATCTAGTCTAGCAACATATAGCCCTACAGAATTTCTTAGATTAAAACTATATCTAAGTCTTATTGGTAGCCTCTTAATTTCATATCCATTATGGTTAAGGGGAATTTACAACTTCTCTAGTCCTGCATTAACTATTAAGGAAAAAAGAGGTTTTCAAGTCTGCTTTTCTATAGGATTTATTCTTTTTATTCTCGGTGCAATCTTAGGCTTGTATTATCTTGCACCAATTATCTTTGAAATATTACTTACCAATGATAATATGACGATTGCAAAATTATCTATTTATGAAACAATAAAATTACTTATCTCAATCTCTTTATTCTCTGGTGTCTTACTTAGTTTGCCATTGTTAACTCTATTTTTAACAGAATACAGTAACAATAAAACACAACTCCGGAAATATTTATATATACTGATAATCGCAATTATTATTTTAGGAACACCAGAACCATCTATGATTATTAATTTAATATTTTTAGTCTTGTTTTCTCTTATAATCGAAATAACCTTGGTATTTGGAGGTAAAAATGAGGATTAAGGAATATCAAAAATATTTGCTTTATTCTGTTATTTCATTAACTGCTTTAGTCCGTATCTACCACAATTATAATTGGAGAATTTGGGGAAGTGACTCGGGTGAATATCTGTATCTTACTAGATACTTAATAGAAGAAGGAAATATGCTAAATGAAAATTATATTGGTTGGGGAAGGGCATATCCTGATTTTCAAGGAATGCAACTTCTCACTGGAACTTTATCACTGCTAATGAATATCGAATATCATTATGTTCTAATGTGGTTTATTCCTTTTATCTCAACTCTTGCAATTCCAATGTTATTTATTATTGGAAAAAAAGTTGTAGGATTTGTACCTGCTTTGTTTGCTGCTGCATTCTATGGAGTTACTTTTGGGGTTGTATATGCAAATTCACATCCAATGCCAGGTGGTTTAGCTGAAACTTTGGGGATCTTATTTCTATATTCATGGATTAAATGCTCAGAAGCTGATAAATTCTATGAACTAAATATTTTAAAAGGATTTAATCATCCATGGGGAGTAATACTGATGTTTTCCTTCCTAGGTCTATTGATAACACATCACTTTACATTATTGCTAATGTGTGCTGCAATTGTTGGAATTATATGTGTTGAGATTGCAGCTGGAAATAAAGAAAGAATAAAACAAAGTATGATTACACTTTCAATAATCTCACTTCTAACTTCTTCATATTGGCTAATTTATGCAAAATCATTTAGCAAAATGCTTGAACAAAGTGCATTCGGATTTTTGCCTGATTCTATTTCAGTAAGAATGGTTATGACTGCAATACCTATTATCGGATTAGTTACACTTTGGCTACTAAGAAATTACTTATATTTACCATTATTTTCTGAAAATATAAATCATAGAACACTCACAAAAAGAACACTAATAGCTTTCTCAATCTCATTTGTTGTAATTCTTCTTACACTTTGGAAAGGAGTCCCTGGTACACAAATACCCGTTGGGATGGAAGCTGTACCGTATCTAATTGTCAATTTGGCTTGGATCTCAATGGCTGCATCACCCAGCTTTGTTACTACAAAGAAATATGGTTGGATAATATGGGGATGGTTGATTCCAATCCTATCTCTAGCTACCATAGGTGCAGTAACTGGTTCACATTTATTGATTGCATACCGACATGCACCGTATCTCCTAGCTCCAGTTGCACTCATTGCAGGTATTGGATTCCAATATTTTATAGAAGGATTCGAGCACACTAAGAGAACATCAATAGCATTTGGTTTCTCTTTACTATTCCTAGGTTGTGCTATAGGTGCATATCCACCTCCATCCGTTATGGGAGGATTTCAAGAAGGGACTAGTCAAGAAGAGTTTGATGCAATACTATGGATTGATTTTTTAGAAGCTGATAGTCTAATAGTCAGTGATCACAGATTAAGCAGTTTAACATTCGGATTGACTCAAACAAATGCTAGTTGGGAAAATGGAGCTGAAGTTATAACTGGAGATACTGAACAAGCTATTGAGGCTGGCAAAGCACTCTCTACCCCCCAGGCTGGAGTTAAGCAAGTTACGTACATAGTTCTTTCTGAAGAGATGAAAAAAGGTGTTGCTCTTTTGCAATGGGATCCTGCTGAAGAATTAACTGGTGAAGCAAAAACCAAATTTACAGATAATAACCAATTTCCTATATGGTTTGATAATGGCGATACTACTATAATGAGAATGAATCCTTACTAATTATGCATCCTGAAGAAGCTAAAAAAGAAGCTAAAAAAATATCTGATTGGATTATTGACATACGTCGTGAATTACACAAACATCCAGAACTGATGTATGAAGAAATCAAAACTAGTGCATTAGTTAGAAGAGAATTAGACAACTTAGGAATTACGTATCAATCGCCAATTGCTAAAACTGGTGTCTTAGCATCAATAGGTAATGGAAATGGACCTTGTGTGGCACTTAGAGCTGATATGGATGCTTTACCTATACATGAAGAAACAGATGTGCCATTTAAGAGTGAAATTGATGGGAAAATGCATGCCTGTGGACATGATTGCCACACAGCTATGTTGTTAGGAGCTGCTAAAATATTAAAATCTAAAGAAAATGATTTTAATGGGACAATAAAATTATTTTTCCAACCTGCTGAAGAAGGAGGTGCAGGTGGAAAATTAATGAGAGATGAAGGCGCATTGGAAAATCCAACCGTTGAAAGAATCTTTGGACTTCATGTTTGGCCACAAATGCCAACAGGCCAAATTGGATCAAAAGAGGGTACCTTTCTTGCTGCAACAACATTTTTAGATTTAACAATAAAAGGAGTAGGAGGTCATGCCGCAGTTCCACATTTAACAAAGGATCCTGTATTAACATCTGCTCAAATTATAACAAATCTTCAATCAATCATATCTCGTGAACTAGATCCACTAGATTCGGGTGTTGTAAGCATAAGTGCAATACAGGGTGGTCAAGCTGCAAACGTTATTCCTCCTGAAGTAAAAATGTTAGGAACTATCAGGTCATTAACTATGGAAGGCCTAAAAAAACTCCAAAAAAGAGTTAAAGAAATTGCTGTAAATATTGCTGCAGCTCATGGTTGTGAAGCAATTGTAGAATATCCTGGTAATGACTATCCACCTACTGTTAACGATGGAGAAATGTGGGATTTTGCAAAGAAAGTTGGAAGTGATATGTTAGGTAAAGAAAATGTAAGTGACCTTGAGGCCGTAATGGGTGGTGAAGATTTTGCATATTATACTGAAAAAGTGAAAGGATGCTTCGTTGTTTTAGGAATGCAAAATGAAAAAATTGATGCAATTTACAGCGTACATCATCCTATGTTCAAAGCAGATGAAGACGCACTACACATTGGTACTGCATTACACACTGCATTTGCATTAAAAAGCTTAGAAGAACTCACCAATTAAGTAAGATTATTCAACCGTAACCGATTTAGCTAAATTACGTGGTTTATCTATCTCAGTACCCAGCTCATGTGCAACATAATAAGACAATAATTGCATGAAAACAGCAATTGGGAATGGAGATAATACCGGATCTATCTCTGGTATTTCAAAACAGAAATCTGAAACCTTCTTAGCCAATTCATCACCCTTTTGAGCTATGGTTATTACCGGTGTCTTACGAGCTGACATTTCTTCAATATTAGAAATTAATTTAGAATAAGTATGATCTTGAACTGCAATAGCGACTACCGGAGTATCTTCACTCAATAAGGCTAGAGGGCCATGTTTAAGCTCCCCAGCAGGATAACCTTCAGCATGAATATAGGATATTTCTTTGAGCTTCAATGCACCTTCTAAGGCCAACGGATAATTGATATTACGACCAACAAAAAATACAGATTTAGACTTTACAAATTGAGCTGCAAGCGCTTTTATTGACTCAGAATTATTCAAAACTTGAGTCAGTTTACTTGGAAGTTTTCTAATTTCTGATTCCCACATCTTTAATTGTGGATAATCTATTGACCCGGAAGTAAAACCTAGATGTATTCCAAGAGCATACAATGCTTGCATTTGAGTCAAAAAAGTTTTAGTAGCTGCAACACCAATCTCTTGACCCGACTTAGTAAGAATTACACCATCCACTTCTCTAGTTATCCTACTGCCTGGAACATTACAAATTGCAATTGTATGACAACCTTGTTGTCTTGCAACACGTGCTGCAGCCAATGTGTCTGCAGTTTCTCCGCTCTGACTAATTAATACTACTAACGGTCTTGAAGATAATAACCCACCAACTCCCTGTACTGGAGCTGCATACCTAAACTCTGAAGAGTAACTAACTGAAACTGGTATTGCCGTTAATTGTTCAATAACATATTTACCAACCAATCCAGCATGAAATGAAGTTCCACAAGCCACGACAGAAATACTACCAATCTTCCAATTAAGACCTAATTTTTCAAGAGGTGAATCTATCAATAATTCGGTCAAAGAATCCTGTAAAGCTTTCGGTTGTTCAAAAATTTCTTTCAACATAAAATGTTCAAAACCACCCTTTTCAGAGACTTCCGTATATTTTTCTACTTCTTCGATCTCATAGTCTACTTTGTTAAGACTGTCATCAAAAACTTCAATTGATTTTGAAGTCAAACGTATAATTTGATTATCTAAAGGATATATTATTTGTTGAGTGTATTTCAAAATTGCATAAATATCACTAGCCAAATAATTTTCCGAATTTCCTACACCAATAACTAATGGTGTTTCATTTCGAACAGCTACTATCTCATCAGGATGATCTTCATGGATAACAGCTATTGTAAAAATACCTTGAATCACCTCTAAGGATTTGTTAAGAGCTTCAACTAAATTTCCTGAATAATGTTTAGTTATTAATGCTGGTAGAACCTCTGAATCTGAATTACTCTTAAATTTATATCCTTCAGACTCCAAATTTTCTTTAATATCTAAATAATTATCGATAGTTCCGTTATGAACTACTGCAATTGTATTCTCTGAGTTAGAATGTGGGTGTGCATTTACATCAGAAGGCACTCCATGAGTTGCCCAACGAGTGTGTGCTATAGCTAATGTTGAATCCGATTTTGGCAATACAGATTCCATATTAGCAATCGGCCCCTCTTTTTTACAGATAACTAACTTTTCTTCCCTAGTTGCTATACCTGATGAATCATAACCTCTATATTCTAATTTTTTCAAAGATTCCAAAACGATTGGTTGAGCCTGCTTATTTCCGGTATAACCTACAATGCCGCACATCAGATACTATCTCCTTGAAAGACTGCACTATATAATTCACCCTCACCAATTGTAGCATTATTTAATAAAATAGAACCACCCTCTAAAATAGCTCTACTCCCTATTCTACAACCATCCCCAATCATGGCGCCTCTATTGCTAATAGAAAACTCCTGGCCAAGATAGAAAATATTGCGATTATTAGGAACAGCTATGCAATGAGAACCTAAAATATTATCCTCTCCAACTACACTTCCTTTGAGACTGCAATAACTATTTATTTCACAATTTTTCATTACAATACTATCTACAACCTCTGAAAATGCACCAATTGTAGTATTATCACCAATAGATACTGAAGGGCCTATGACCGAATTAGGACCTATATCACAGCTTTCTCCAATTGATAATGGACCTTGCAAGTAAGTACCGGATCTAATTATTGTGCCTTTTCCAATCGAAACATCCCCACGTATAGAAACATTCTTTTCTATTTTTCCATTTTTATATAATAAATTATCCCTTAAAGCCATACTATTTCCTGAAATCAAATCCCATGGATAAACAATATTATGCCAGTAATCTGCTTTAACAACTTCTAAGGGGTATTCTGAGCATAAAGTCTGTAGAGCTTCACCGAGATGTGAACCTGAGACCTCTATTAACCTTAATCCTAATGATTTATTAATCTTCATAATTCCTGTAAAATGTATACGTCCATAAGCATCTGGATTTTCGAAAGTAATCTTTGTCTGCCCTCCAACCATCTCTATTTCACCCCATTTTGACCAACGTTCTGCTTGCCCTGATAAAAGAACATTCGTATTAAATTTCCTTAAACTCTTAAATGCGTTAGAAGATACAAAATTATCTCCTGGAACTAGAATAAATTCATCTTTTATACCATCCATCCCTATCCTAAGAGCTTCAATAGTGCCAGTCCTTTTATCCTGAAAGAGGTAGTTAATTTTACAATTAAATAAAGAACCGTCACCAAAATAAGACATTACACTGTTTTTCCCATAGCCTACAACCATATTAATCTCATTGATACCAGAATCAGTTAATCCTCTTACTAAATAATCTAGAATTGGTCTATTTCCAAGATTAATCATTCCTTTAGGTCTATTACTTGTCCAACCGGATAAACGCGCTCCTTCACCTGCCGTTAGAATGATTGCCTGCACATATCATGTTCAGCCATAGGTGTTTATGATACTTATGATTTAAACAAAAACATATTTTAGCAAGGCTTTTACCATTGATGAGTTATGATTGGGACGCTATCATTATAGGTGGTGGGCCTGCAGGAAGTACTGTAGCAAGATATGCAGCCAAAGCCGGTGCTAAAATTTTAGTCATAGATAGAAGAGAAGAGATAGGAAAACCATTACAATGCGGTGAACTTGTCCCTACAAATAAGGAACTAAAACAACTTTGTCCAAATGTTCCAGATATCGATGATTTATTTCAAACCCCTGACGAAGCAATTTCAAGATTTACTAATACAATGGGAATAGTAAGCCCATCAGGTAAGAGATTAGAATACCCTTTTGAAGGTCAAATACTCAATCGTCCAATTCATGACCAAAAACTAGTGCAATTAGCCAAAAATGAAGGTGCCCAATACTCAACCAAATCTAGAGTAAATGATGTAATTGATAATGAAGTTATACTAAAAAATGGAGAACATATCTCTTCAAAAATAATTGTAGGATGTGGTGGTCCGCATGACATACTTCGAAAGAAATTCTGGGATGAATCTTCCTTGAATATAGCTGTCAATTTTGTCCTAATGGATGGTAATTTTGAAGATCGTGTTGACCTATTTTTCGGTTCGGTGGCTCCAGGTGGATATGCATGGATGATTCCAAAAAAAGGTGGAGCTAATATTGGAATTGGGATCCAAACTAAATTTTCAAAGAATAAAAGTTTAAACCAAAGAGCTGAAAGCTTTTTTAGAAAATTCGAAGGAGAAATTACTTACAAAGGTGGTGGAGTTTTACCAATGTCAGGCACAATAACGAATTTTGTAAAAGGAAATTATATGTTAGTGGGAGATTCAGCCGGCATGGTTCTTCCTTCAAATGGTGCTGGAATAACTACTGCAATGACAGGAGGAAGAATAGCTGGACAAGCTATAGGTAATTACATCAACCATGGAATTCCAATTAGTGATTATCAAAAGAATTGGAATAAACAGATGGGAATAGAAATGAAATATTCTAAAAGGGGAATATGGTGGGGAGGTTTGATGTTTAGATCCCCTGATTGGTTAATTAATACTGGCTTTAATCGCGTTACTAAATCCCTGATTTGGAGAGCAATTACTTGTAAGCCCATGTTTGGTTTGTTCTAAAATAAATCTTTCTTAACCATACTGTATAGGAATATTGTGTACGTTTTAGATACATGTGCTTTTTTAAGCCAAAAACATCCTGATGGAAAACTCATTACAATTCCTCAAATAAAATTAGAATTGAAGAACAAGCAGAGTTTACAATATTTTTCTAATCTAAATGAAATAGGATTAGAAATTAGAGAACCTAGTAACGAAAATCTAAAGATTGTTAAATTGAATGCTAAAAAAACTGGCGATTTGGCAGTTCTATCTGACACTGATTTGAAAATATTAGCAATAGCCCATGAAACTAAGTCAACAATAGTTTCAGATGATTTTGCTATCCAAAACGTAGCTTTGTATATGAAGCTAAAATATATTTCATGTAGTGGAAAAGAAATTAAAGAATTAAGAAAATGGAAATACAAATGTTCAGCTTGTAATTTTGTAAGTATGAAAAAATATCCTGAATGTACTACCTGTGGCAGTAAAGATATTTTTAGAATTAAAGCAAAATAAAACCATCTGAATCTAAGACGGGCACTATAGAGTGTGAATCTATATCCATACAAAAATTAAAATCATCTTCTAAACCAGCACTTTTCAACATATCATAACTAGGAGATTTGGAACATTCCATTATAATTTCATCATTAGATAATCTAAAAATTTTACTTGGATTCTCGAATTTATGTTTAATGTATTCAGCACATAAATTATCCTCAATAACAGGTTCTCCTAATCTGCCTGAGCAAATTAGGGATATATCACAATTTTTATCTGAAAAAAAATCAACTACTGAAGTAGCATTACAAAAACTACCCATTACTACCAAAAATGATTCTGATGAGGCTACAACCATCTTTGAACCATTCGTTGTGCTTGAAAGAATAATTTTGTCTTCTAAATTTGTATTAGACATCTCTTTTGGTGAAGAACCTAAATCATAGCCTTCAATCCTCTTACAGAGCCTTTCTCCCGATTTTATAGCACTCTTATATTCTAAATTTTTTAAATTTAAATGTTCTCTATCAGAACAAGGAATAATTCGTTTTGCACCACTACCAAAAGCATTCACGTATGTCGTTGAAGCTCTTATCGTGTCCACAATAATTATTGCATCACCTCTTGAAACTGCGAGCTTTGCTCCATCTATGCCATGCTCAATACTTATTCTCATTGAATACTACTTTCGTCCCTGCTTCTTCAGATGACGATCAACTATAACAAAATAAAAATCATCAACTGTATCTCCTCTTAATCCTCTGCGTAAAGTTTCCAAAGAGATTACATCAGTTGGATGTATATTGCCTAAATTGGTTTCTGGACCAAATTGTTTTAAAAAGAAAACTTGCTGAGATTTACGAGGTGCTTCGAAAATAACTTTTTCAGGATCAACACCATCAAGAACTTCATTCATTCTTAATAATCTAGGATTGCCATCATCATCCATAATACCTACGCTAACGCCAGATTCTCTTGCTTCAAGAATTACTTTCTCTGCCCCAGCTGAAAGATATTTTTTCATCAACCGGTTATACTCTTTGGCTCCAAAATCAGCCTCAGGTAACTTCTTACCAACTTCACAAACAACTCTAAGTCCTTTATCTCTTGCACAATTAATTAAATCAACAACGCGGTCAGAATCAATATCTAGACTACCGCTAGAAATCTCAGTTACATCACATCCTATTTCAACTAACTCTGTAAATAATTCTTCAGCTTTACCCTGATGCTCTGAAAGCTCAAGTAAAGTACCTCCATTAGAAACTGAAATGTTTTGAGATCTTAGTAAATCTACTTTATTCTTAACAATCTCTCTTGACTGTAATTGTGTTGTAGCCCAACCAAGTTTCCATAAATCAACGTATTCTGCGCAAATTGTTAACAAATCCTCAGTATTTTTTAGCCCTAAACCTTGATCAAGACACATGGTCATTCCTTTAATTCTAGGCTTACTAGAACGATCAGGCATTGGTAAAAATGAAAACGCTTTTTCTTCAGTCATTATATCTCCAGATCAGGCGCATCTACAAGCATAGCACTCAAACCACCTATAATATCATTCGTAAATATATTTTTACTACGTAAATATGAAACTGCAGCCATTGATTTATGTCCGTTACCACAATAAAGTACATCGCCATCTGAAACTAATTTGTAATTTATAACAACTTCTTTTAACGGTGTACTTGTCACGCCTTTAACGTGCAATAATTCCCAATCTTCAGCATTACTAACATCTTTCATTGTACCAATATACGACTTAGCATTCTTAGCTTCAAACCTCTCTAAACTCGATATCTCTTTATTCCATATATCATAATGAAATATATGCAAATCAGTATACCCTTCAGATTCTAATCTAAGGAATGATTCTGCTGAACTAGAAGTATTACAAACTAAAATCAATTTTTCATCTTTATTAAAAAAACAAGAAGCCATATACTCAAATGAACCGTTAATACTAGCATTGATAGTATTTTTTATATGACTTTGAGCAAAATCATTAGTTGGTCGGCTATCTAATACTGAAACTTCAGAACCTCTAAGTGTTTCAAATTCCTTTAATGAAATACTGCTCATTATTGTACCTGAGTGTTTCTATATTTAAAATATACTAAAAATCCCCTAGTGTGAATTGCCGTCCCCTAGGTTTAGCTTCAAGATACTTGCCTAATGCTTTCTCAACACGAGGCTTATTGAATGAAAAATCATGACATAAGTAATCCAATATAGAATCCCGTTGTGGAATAGACCATTCGGGTTCAAAATCAATTACTGGATGATCCAAGAACAATGTCCTAATTTCATCTAAATTATCAATTTTCTTCTCTATCTCATCAAGTACTGCTTCAGCAGTTCCATACTTTTGCAGGAATTTTACACCTCGTTTGGGACCTATACCTTCTATTCCTGGATTAAAATCAGTCCCCATTAAAATGG
Organism: Methanobacteriota archaeon; assembly: GCA_014240255.1. GTDB lineage: Archaea > Thermoplasmatota > Poseidoniia > MGIII > CG-Epi1 > CG-Epi1. The sequence continues at coordinate 680 of JAAZXG010000019.1, read as the reverse complement.
CTACATCAACTAATTGTTCTCTGTTAAGTTCAAGATTTTTAAGAGATAATTCCATATCTATTATCTCAGGAGATACCTCTACCCACTTTTGTTGTTTTGGTAATTTACGACGACCTGAAAGTGTTAAGTTCCGAACTAATTTTGAAGCACCAAACAAAACCGTATCGAAATCCTGAGAAGCTCCATAATCTACCATATTATTATTCAATAAATGAGCAACTTGGGCTTCTCCTTCACTTGGTGCATCCACCCAAGGAATGCCCAAAAAATATAGTAATTTCTTGGCCTCTAAAATCATATTTAAATCAAGTCGGGTAGTTTGTTGAGCCTTTGTTCGCGCTGTCTCAATATCTCCAGCTTCGATAGCTGCTTCCCATTCTATTTCAGCCTTAATTTTCCGTTGCCTTCTTACTTCTAATAAATTTCTCTTAAGTAAAGGAGGTTTCCCATCGAATACAACACATAACTTTAGACCATTACCAACTAAATTCGAAAATTTAAAAAACATACCACTCAGATGACTGGTGACCCTTCCTTTGGAGTCAGTTAATAGAGTTCCATCCGCCTGCCGTATACTCGTTAAAAATTGATATAGTACATTATACCCATCAATTGCCACTCTTTGTCCACTTAATTCTTCTACTTTTATTTTTCAGGTCGTCGTAAATTACCAAAACAAC
>JAAZXG010000018.1 GCA_014240255.1 Methanobacteriota archaeon | reverse complement strand
ATCATCCAAATCATAGTCACAGGTTCCATCTTCATCGGTAGCTTCGGAGTTGTAGTTATTAGCAGTAGAATTATTACATCCTAAGATTTCATCAGCATCTAATACTCCATCATCATCCAAATCATAGTCGCATGTATTATCTTCCTCTGTAGCATTTGCATTGTAATTATTGGCTGTAGAATTCATACAACCCTTTACCAATTCTTTTTCTTCAGTATTATCAGATTCGTCTTTAGTTTCATCTATCTGACTATTATCTTCATCTTCTACAGGATCGCTTGTGATCTCTATTTCTTCAGGTTCGATACATCCTGTAAATGGCACCAAAAGCAAACAAATTACCAACAAACATGCTTTGTTCATAGCGCGATATTGATTGTGTAGTATAAGAAGTAGATAGTTATTCAGGTTTTTTCAGCAAATATCGATAATAGTGCAAAGTTCCGGCCTTAAACGCTTCATAAACGGGCGTACCTTCAACTCCAGCAAAAGTTTCGAAGCTTTTTCGCATAGTTCTAGGCACTTTTTCGCCAATTGCTTTGGCTTTATCGTCATTTATTTCATCTAATGCCATCAAAACTTCTTTTGTAATGTCTTTTTTCGATATTATCTCTAATTTCGCCTCTTCAAAAAAGGAATTTACTGATTTTATCGTTGGTTTATCTCTAAAATCAGTCCAACAAAAGAATCCTCCTGGTTTCAAAACCCGATATACTTCATTAACAAATTTTCCCATATTACCGTAACAATGTGAAGATTCAACATTGTAGACAATGTCAAAACTAGAATCAGACATAGTCAATGCTTCAGCATTTTCTTCTTTGAAAGATAGGTTCTTTTGTGATGCATACCATTTGTTTGCAAGTTCAACAGCACTCTTTGAAAAATCAACTGCCAACAAAGATCTGGGTTCAGCATACTTTGCAATCCAAGAAGCCCCCCCTCCTCTTCCGGAACCAACTTCTAAGACATCTTTATTCGATAAATCAACATCTCTAATATTTTGGTGGTATAGTTGAATGAATAATCGATACGCTTCATCTTCATCATCTAATTCAGGCCCCTTATCGTCAATAAATCCATAATTCATGAAACGAAAATCTGAACGATTATGAGCTTTTGCTAATCGTTGATACCACCATTTCCATAACCAATTCCGTGTTCGTCCTGGCGATATCCTCAGTAGAGTTGCGAATATTCTTGCAGGTATTCCCATTGCCATATTTCACTTACAATAAATTAGATAATTTTTCTTTAAGGTTTTCTACACCAAGACCCTGATGAAGAATTTGTTCTTCTTGACCACAATTTCCTGGCCTTGTAGTTCCCATATAATCATAATGTGGTGACAATCCTCTTTCGAGCAACCAAGTCCCAAATCTAATTCCTAATCCCGTCCTGGAATTCAGACTTTCGACAACTAAGACAAAAGGAGATTTTCCTATTTTGACCATAATATCTTCATCAACAGAATTTAATGTTGGCTTATTTATCAAACCAATATTGATTCCTTTCTCTCGATATTCTTCAACGACATGTAAACATCGATGAAGCATATCTCCGTAAGACACGATCCATCCAGCATCTCCTTCTCTGATTACTTCATCAGTTCCAGGAATAAATTCATATCCTTTTCCATAAAACGAATCCCCATTTTGATCTAAAATCAGTGGTGTTTTAGATCGGTTTGAAAATATAAATCTAAGCCCATGGTCATGAAAAACTCTTTTGACAACAGAATCCATTTGGTTCACATCAGCAGGGAAATACAATCCAGTTGAACTTCCTTCTTCGACATAATTGTCTGCAAAGAAATTATTCAATCCAAAATGGCAAGTATTATCAGACATATGATCGACTCCAGCATGAGAGAAATGAGCCAAGACATTCGATTCATTTAACCGAGACATAGTAATTTCTGAAATTACCATTTCCATAAATGCTGAGAAAGTTGCAAATATACCCAAATTACCTTTTTTTGACCCAAAACCAGCTGCAGCTAGATAATTTCCTCTTTCATGAATTCCAGCACTTGTAAAACAGTCAGGAAATTCTTTTCGTACCGCAGTAAGTCCAACCGATCCTTCTAAATCCGAATCAAAAGCATGTACACTTTTACGTTCTTTTTCAGACATGTTTTTCAAAATACTTGTTATTGAAGTTCCAAATTGCTTTCGACAAGCATCCGTTTTTCCACTTCCTTTAAATTCTATAACTGAAGCATTTTCTTGACTTGCTGCAACTTCTTCTAATAATTCGACAGCCTTTGTTTCATTTCGTTCTTTAAGATATTTAATTCCAACATCAAAAGGAATAACATCATGAAGCTGACATTCGCCTTCTAAATCAGGAATTCCAGGCCCCATGACTCGTTTACACACTATTGCAACCGGTCCCGTAATTTTCAAAGAATCTACAATTGTATTGTAAAGTTCTTCATAGTTTTCCCCATCGCAAGTAAAAACATTGAATCCCTGGCCTTTTAGAGTCTTAGCAACATCAAATCCAGCCATGTAATTATTCGGATTTCCTGCAATTGTAACATTATTATCATCTATAATCCATTTTACATTCAAATTATTTGCAACAGCTAATCTTGCCGCTTCAGCATTATTTCCTTCCATTTGAGCACCGTCGGAACCAAACATGACAACAGCTTGACCAGGATGGGCCATTGCAACGCCGTTAACGTGCCCTCCAGCATGCCCTAACCTTCCAGTAGAGAAATCGATACAATCCAATAATTCAGGCTCAGGATGCCCTGCCAAACCAGATCCATATTCTCGGTAATGTAATAATTTTTCAGAATCTAATTTTCCTCTTAAGACTCCTCTAACATATTGTAGCGCAGATCGATGTCCGGCTTCATCAAAAAATTCATCATGTATTTGGGCGCCACCATTACGTAAAGAATCAACAATCAACGCTTCAGGCACAATATCGTAAGGCCCTCCAGTATGACCTCCAAGCCCCTTAGCTCTTGCAAAAGCAGTAGTTGCAATTACAGCATTTCTTGTAATTTCAATATTATTATTTAGTGTTTTAAGCTCATCATTAGTTATCACATTATCGATTGACAGCTTCAAATCTACGTATTGACTAAAATCAATTGGAAAATCCATACGGCCTTATTTGGAAAGAGACCTTAAACGTTCGGGTTGATTAATCGGTTTTCAATGTAAGTACATCAGAATTGCCACCATCTATAATAGTAACAGTAGATACAGGGAAAGGCCTACCACAAGCAGCCCCTAGAACTGCATTATTTCCTTTGAAACTATGTACTGGAGAATCACTTTCTTTTACCATTTTAACCGTATCTTCTGGGCAATTCGAAGATAAAATAACAAGCTTTGCAGAACCTGCATTGATAGCTTTTTGCGCTTCATTTAAACCCATACAAACTTTTCCGGTTTCAATGGCAGATCTTAGAGATTTATTAATATCCATCATTTCCCTCCTTTAGCTTTTTTCTTAGGTTTATAGATTGCACTAACTGCACCAGTACCTAAGTGAACAGGTTGCCCAACAATAATATTCTCAGCAACACCAGTCAAAACATCAGATTCGCCAGTTAGACCAGCTTGTAGCAAGTGAGTAGAAGTAATTTCGAAAGCTGCACGAGCTAAGACAGAGACCTTTGCTCCTGAAATACCATGTCTACCAATAGCTTGGATTGCTCCAGTATTAGTCATAACATCAGCAACCAAAAGATTGTGCCTGTGATCAACAAGAAGACCTTGTTCAGATAATGTCTTATGAAGCTCATCAACAATTGAAATTCTAGCAGCTTCAATACCAAGTACTTCAGCAACCTCATGTAATGAATTCGTACTAGTTCGTACAGGATCTACACCAGGAACTTCTAAAATTGCCTTCAAATCCGAACCTTCAGTAAAAATCACATATTCGTTACCTTCTTTTCGTACAATGGCTCTTTGAATATCTCCGATACCATCCACCATCAAGTGACTAACTTTATCTTCAATGAGGTATAATTTTTTGAAAGAAACTTCATCTTCTTCAAGTATGATAACACCACTTTCAATAGTAAATTTGGACTTTAGCCGCCCTCTCTTCTTTATTCTGGCTGCAAGTTCTTCAATCGGAAGGCCCCTTTCTTTCAAGATTTTCTTATCTGGTTCTACCAATACTCTTAGATTAGTAATATCTGTGTTAATCTTTGCTAATTGACTGACTGATTTTGCTTCAATTTGACTTGCAATTTCCAATGCAGTCTTTTCATTTTTAGAGACATCAGGTTCCAAATAAACTTCCATAATTGGTGTTTTTGGAATTCGTCTTGCATCTACAATTTCAATTAAACGAGGCAATCCGAGAGTAACATTCATTTCAGCAACACCTGCGTAGTGGAAAGTACGCATGGTCATCTGAGTTCCTGGTTCACCAATAGATTGTGCAGCTATAACTCCAACAGCTTCAGTAGCATCAACTTCATTTTGGAAATATTGTTCAATAGACCCATCAATTATAGTTTCCAAATCCTTACCCTTTAATTCATGTTCAATACTTTTTTCAGCAATAAGCCGAGTAATTGATTGAGGTAATTTCCGTTCTTTCTTTGAAACAATTTCTTTTATTTTAGTTTCAGCACTGTCAAGTTCGGTATAATTGTCTACAATTTCTTGTATATTTTTTCTAGTTAATTTGCTTGTTTCAGCTTCTCTAGCTATCTCTTCTAGATAAACATCAGGAAGTTTACTACCAAGTTTCAATGCAGTTTTACGATATTTATTTACAGCTTTAACAATCGTATCATCATCTTTATCTTTTGAATCGGCTTTAGATTTAGTTTTCTGAGGAACAGGTACTTGTAATTCAATTGCAGCAGCTTCAGCAGCAGCATCTCTGAATTTAGCAATCTTTGAAGCTGGAACGCCAGCATTTCTCAATTCATTATCGGTTGCAATAACTACTTGCGAAGCCTTGAAAATACCATATTTGTATAAACTACGAGAAACTTTTTCACTCAATCCCATTTCTTTATACATTTTGACTGCTGTAAGTCTTTCTTCTTCAAATCTTAAACGTTCACGGTCCAAGTCCAAAGCATCTTCAACTTGAGTATAATTTCTTGCAGACTTTACTTGTGTACCATCCATTTTACGGAATTCTTCAAGTCTAATAGTTCTAGGTAATTCTATTAATTGTTCGATTCTTAAGAAAGTTACATAAGGTTCTTCAGTATGGGCTGGTAGTAACAATTTTTCTTCTTCAGGTACATTTGGCCTATCAAAAGAAACAACTTCACTAACAACGGATTGGTAGCATATTCCTCTTGTTTTTAAGTAAACATAACCATTGAAGGGATATCTAAATTGTTTAGAATTTATAGGAAAAGCTACACCTAACAGGACTTGACCTTTTTTAGAAATATGTGAAGCTACCCCATCAATAGTATATCCTTCAGGTAAGGACCATATAACTCCCAATTTCTTTTCAACTCTTCGAAGAGCTTGATCGGCAGTGATAGGTCCATCACTAACATCACCTTCTTCGATAGCTTTGAGAACAATATCTTCCCTATCAATTAAATTATTTTTAGAAACATCGATTAATTGTAGAATTTCTTTGTAATGAAAATCTTTCTTTAATGTTTTTAAATCACTTTTCTTTAAAGTGCCCAAAAGGTAGCCTAAGTCAACAACTTTTTCAGCCAAACTTGGCGATAGTCCACGCCTTTCAAGAGCTCTGATTGTATCTAATCTTGCCATTATTTCTCTCCTCTCTTTAATTTACCAATCAGCCCATCAATATCTATGGCACTACCAAATTTACTTCGGGTAGGATCTATTGAATCCTCGCCATATTTGAACTGAACAACTGTATTTGCAGTGTTGCGAACAGTACCGTCGTATTTGACTCTAAGATCTTCTAAAGCATTGACTAAACGTCGCTGCATATATCCAGAACGTGATGTTCTAACAGCAGTATCAACCAGTCCTTCACGACCACCCATAGAGTGGAAGAAATATTCAGTTGGATTTAATCCTCTCTTGTATGATGAACGGACAAAGCCTTTGGCATCTGCACCGAGATCACCTTTGTTAAAGTGAGATAAGGTTCTCTGTTCGTAACCACGTGAAATACGCTCTCCTCGAACAGCCTGTTGACCAATCGACCCAGCCATCTGAGATAAATTCAACATACTTCCTCGAGCTCCAGACCGCGCCATAATAACTGCGAAATTATCCATACCAAGATGCCATCCTGCAATTTCTCCAGAAGTATCACGTACTTGACCAAGTAAAGACATAATTTCCACTTCTAAAGTTTCTTCAGCACTTCGACCAGGTCTTGGTTGCAATTTACCAGCATTATAAGTATTTACTAATTTATCAACATTTTTCACAGTTTTCTTTTGAGCTGCGAAAATTTGAGCTAAAGCATCTTCAGGAACATCAGCATCGTCGATACCAGTTGTACATCCAGTTTCCATAAGCCCACCAACTGCCAATCTAGTAACTTTATCAATGAATTCTTTAGCTGCGTTTGCTCCTTTTAATCTTGATATTTCTTCTAAAATTATGCCTTTAAATGCAGAAATAGAGTTACCATCAACTGGCCCCTTAATCATATTTCCATTCACAATTTCTACAATCATTCCCAAATCTTCATTTTCTTGTACACTTCTATCTGCAAAATAAACAGAAGAATTGTATTTCAAATTCATATCATCTGGAAGAAGAACGGAGAATATTTGTCTACCTGACCATCGAGGACCGCCTTCGGCTTTAGGATAATCTGGTTTTGGTAAATCTCCTTTAAAGTCAACACGAGATAAAATTCGAACAGTTTGATCAATATCATAACTTGCATCTCCGTATGTTAACAAGAACATACCTGTAATGTGGTCATGAATTGCCCCAATAACGACTCCTCCGAATCGAGGAGAACGAATGTGTTCTTGAACTCTCATTAGAATCCTTGCCTCAGCTCGTGCTTCTTCAGATTGGACAACATGAAGATTCATTTCATCCCCATCAAAATCTGCATTGTAAGGCGGACAAACACATAAATTTATTCTAAATGTCTTACCTTTCATTATTCGAACTTCGTGCGCCATCATAGACATACGGTGTAAACTTGGTTGACGATTGAATAGGACAACATCTCCATCCATTAAATGTCTTTCAACAACAAAGCCAGGTTCCAAACGATCATGATTAAATTCCCAATTATCTTCCGTCAGCTTAACTCTTCGACCATCAGGTCTTATCATATAATTTATTCCAGGAATATAAGTATCAGGATCACTTGGCATAAAATTTTCTTTAATTATGTTCCTCATAAATGATAAATTATGGATATTTATTCTAACTGGTACTGTCAATTCACGGGCGGCAAGTTCAGGAACTCCAACTTGGTTAATACTCAAATAAGGGTCAGGAGTAATTACAGTACGGGCTGAGAAATTAACACGCTTTCCAGATAAGTTAGATCTAAAACGTCCTTCTTTACCTTTTAATCTTTGTACAATTGTTTTCAGCGGCCTTCCCGATCGGTGTCTTGCAGTAGGTATTCCTGCAGTTTGATTATCAAAATAAGTAGTAATATGATATTGCAATAATTCCCAAAGATCTTCAACAATTAATTGAGGTGCTCCTGCATCTCTATTTTCTCTTAAACGTTGGTTTATTCTTAAAACGTCTACCAATTTGTGTGTAAGATCATCCTCTGATCGTTCTCCTGATTCAAGAGTAATTGATGGCCTCATTGGGACTGGAGGGACAGAAAGTACAGTTAGAACCATGTATTCTGGCCTTGTTATCTTAGGATTGAATCCAAGACACAACAAGTCCGAGTCAGGTATTTTTTCAAGACGGGAACGAACTTCCTTAGGTGTTAGTTTACGACCTTCTTCACGGAAAGTAGTAGGTTTGTCTAACATAACTTTGATTTTTGGTTCGCCACAATGTGGGCAAGTCTTTGCCTTTGCAGCTTCACGAATAGCTCTTCTTGTTATTCCTCCAATAGTAACAGTTGTTCCAGCATCTGAATCAATCAATGCTTGAATTTGTTTATTGTAGTGATCGATTCTATCTTGAGTTAACATAATTCTGCCAGAACTTGGATGCGTTGCATTCATAAGATCCTTTACAGTTTTTGAATATCCGGCATGAATAACTGGCATTGCCAAATCAATATGACCAAAGTGACCAGGATCTTCATCCATTTTACGGCCGCTAGTTTTACACCTTAATCCAGGTTCAATAACACCCATGTGTAAATCCATCAATCCCATTGGAATTGGGAATCCATCATCATCGTAGGTATCAGCTGTGATAACTTTAGTAGCAGATAATTTCCGGACTTCTTTTGGCCCCATGAGAGCAAAATCAATCTTCCCAATTCTCTTAGGTATCATCTCCCTCATGATAAATCCTCCAATCTAAGTCTTGCAGCAATTCCAAGCGATTTCAATTCCTCTAATAATAACTTAAATGCGTAAGACATCGAAACTGGATAGATAGAAGTATTATCTCCCATTGGAGAGGTAAGAACACCTCTACGATCTAAGTAACCAATATGTCCAGATTTACTATCAACATACTGAACTGTTTTATCACTTTCATCTAATAATCTATCTTTGATAACCATTGCAGCACCATGAGCAATCAAACAATCACGTTCCATTTCTCCAAATCGCAGTCCTCCCATACGGGCTCTACCTTCTGTAGGTTGTCTTGTCAATAATTGCACAGGTCCACGAGATCTAGCATGTAATTTTCCAGAAACCATGTGGTGTAATTTTTGATAATAAATAACGCCAATAAAAATCTCAGCATCTATTCGACGGCCAGTTTGCCCGTCATACAATACTTCTCTTCCACTATGTCTTAAACCATATTCGGCTAAACTGGTTCTCAAGTCAACCTCTTTTTCTCCAGAGAAAGCACTACCGTCAACAGGTCTACCATCCATACTACCAACTTTTCCCCCGATCATTTCTAGAACGTGAGCCACAGTCATACGAGATGGAATAGCGTGAGGATTAATGATTAAATCAGGCGTAATTCCTTGCTCAGTAAAAGGCATTCCTTCAGGAGGAACCATATGTCCAATAACTCCTTTTTGTCCATGCCGACTGGCGAATTTATCACCCATTTCTGGGACTCTCTGGTCGCGTACTCGAATTCTAGCTATTCTAGAACCATTTTCGGTTTCAGATAACATAACTGAATCAACAACGCCTTTCTCACCGTGCCTTACAGTTAGTGATGATTCTCTAACTTTTTGCGGACTTAAGAAATCAGTAGGCTCAGCTAAGAATCTAGGTGGACTTGTTTTTCCAATAAGAACTTCCTTGCCATATAAGTCAATTTCAGGGTAAATTAAACCATCTTCTTCTAGATAGAAGTAAGCTTCTTCAGAACGAGCACCTCTAACTTCAGGTCCCGGAATAACAAAACGATCTTCTTGCCCGCCAGGATATCTTCTTTCTTCCGACATATATGTTCTAACGAAAGTAGATCTACCAAGACCTCGATCTATAGATCCTCGGTTAAAGATAAGAGCGTCCTCCATATTGTATCCATGGTATGACATAACTGCAACTACCATATTTTGGCCAGCTGGTCGTTTTCTTAATGTATTATATTTCATTGCTTCAGTTTGAAGCATAGGTCTTTGAGCATAATGAAGTAAATGTCCACGAGTATCAGGTCTGATACGGTAATTTGCTTGCCCCATCCCTAGAGACTGTTTGGACATACCAGCTCCCATCGTACATCTTGGAGCTGAATTATGTTCAGGGAAAGGTACGTTCGAAGTAGCTACACCAAGTATAACCATAGGATCAACTTCCATGTGACTATATTTGTGAGTTTTTTTGTTAAGCTTCAAAGCCTCTTCGTTTAAAGCAATCAAACAGTTTTCTTCTTCTTCAGCATCAATATATTCAATAAGTCCAGCCTCAATTAAGTATCCCCATTCATATTTTCCTTGAACTAGATTATCAATATCACGTTGCTTCAATGCTAATTTATTATTTCTGTTGACAACTATCAATGGCCTTCTAATTCGGCCTGGATCACTATTGATAATTACATCATTTAGCGATTCATCATATCTGACATTAACAACATCACTAATCAAGTTCTTTTTTCTACGTACTCTAATTTCAGCTACTAAATCTTCAGGAGCTTGGTGAGTACCAATCAAATCACCATTAAAGTAAACTTTTCCACCTTCAGATTCACCCTTATCAATAGAAGTAATATCCAATTCTTCGAATGATTCAAGAATTATATCATTAGGGACGTTTTCAGAAACGTCAACCATAAGTGCTAAATTTTTGACCAAACCACAATTTTGTCCTTCAGGTGTTTCATTAGGGCATAATCTTCCAAATTGGGTTGGATGCAAATCTCGAGCTTCGAAATGCGGTTGAGATCGTGTAAGTGGTGAAATTACTCTTCTTAAATGTGATAACGTAGCCATGTTACAGGTCCGATCTAATAATTGAGATACTCCTGCTCTTCCCCCAGTCCAGTTACCAGTGGCCATTGCGTGCATTATTTTATTTGTTAATACATCACGACGTACTGCATGGTGTATACGATTTTCTTTTCTCTTAGAATACGACCGTTCCATTTGGTATTTCATATCATTTAATAATGCTTGAAGACCTGAACGGAATAATTCTTCCATCAAATTTCCAGCGAGTTTTAATCTTTTATTGGCGTAATGATCCTTGTCATCTGGTTTTCTTTCGCCTCTATGTAATTCTAAAACTTCTCGAGCCATACGTCCGAGGAAAACGGCTTTCTTAGTTCTAGCTTCAAAATTAGTACTTAGATGCGGAAGAAGAGTATTATCTAAAATATAATCTATTCTTTTTCTTCTATATTCTTTAGATTGCCCTGCTGCAAATCTTCGTTCAAGATATTCGAGAGCTTCTTGAGTAGTATAGATTCCTTCAGTATTATGAACTTCTTCAATATTAGCTAGAATTAGATTTTGCATTTCACTCTTATTTTCAGGATTTATCTGAAGCATTATGTCGTCTGCAGATTCCATACCCAGCGCCATCATCAAAATAGCCAGAGGTACTTGTCCTGAAGCAACTGGAATAGATACAGAAAGAATTCCATCCTTTTTCTTTTCCACAACAGTTAATGCACGGAAACCTTCTCTCTGAGAGAAAACTTTAGCCAATTCAGTTTGTCTTGCATATCTTTGTTCACTTTCAACCATTACTCGGTTTGGAGCCAAATCTTCTAAACAAACCAAAACTCTTTCAGTTCCATTTACAATGAAATATCCGCCAGGATCTTCGGGATCTTCATTTTTAGATCGTAATCCTTTTTTGTATTCTTCATCGCTTGAATTTTCTCCAGTTAAGTAATTTCTATGTAAGTTACATAATATGGATTTTACCATAACGGGCATGTTCCCAATTTCTTCTTCAACTTCTTCTATTTCAATTCCTTCTTCAACAATTGTAAAATTCAAATAAATTGGTGCAGCATAGGTCATATTACGTAATCTTGCCATCATTGGAATAGATTCAGTAGTTGAACCATTTGCTTCGTAAACCATAGGCCTTCCAATTCGAATTTTACTAAGATTTATTACAACATCCAAATCACCCAATTCTAAACGGATTGCCCCTCTAAGAGATTCATCAGCCCCTACAGAAATATTATCAACAACTCTTTGCATCCAAGGAGCTTGATTTTTTTCATGAGGTAAAAAATCATTAAATGAACCTAATTGGTGATTCACTAATGCGGCACTAGGACCAGATATGCTTCTACTCTTGAAAAAAGATTTGATTAATTGACGATTATTGTTCATTCTTCCACCACCACTCTGTATGCTAAGTTTGCTCCTGCACTTTCACTAACTCTATGAATTTCAACAACATCTCCTGGTTTAGCCTCATTATCCAATGCTTTTAGAGCCGGATCTTTTAAAAGAATCTTAGGCAATTGTTCCCTAATTACATTCAAAGGTTTCAATTTTGTTTCCACCTCGGCATCATCAAGTAAGATGTGCTTTGGTACGAGCTTGTTTAACCACAATACATTATCGTTCATTTAGATTCTCCTTCTAGGCTGGGCAAGTCTGGCAGTTACTCCTCTTTTCCCTGTTTTCATGTTGCTTCCTCTCCAATGAACATCTGGCGGGCCTGAAGGGATTCGAACCCTTGGCCGTCCGGTTAAAAGCCGGACGCTCTACCTAGCTGAGCTACAGGCCCTTGTGTCCTCTAACCGTGAAACAGATGACTACTGGAGCTTGTGGCCAGTCAAGTGGTTTATATAAATTCTACCCTCCAAATGGCTAAAATCAGGGCCTATCGACGGTAGTTTTATTCTATATTTGGCACATTATGCGCGACTTAAGCATTCAACCTTTTAGTTTATAGGGATTAGTATATAAAAGACATTTATCAAAAAAAAGGGAACAATTTTTAACTTGCCTCCTCCTTCGGGCTTTATGCCCAAAGTGGGAATATTAACTAGTGGAGGGATCGCACCTTGCCTTTCAGCAGCCATTGGTGGTTTGGTTGAAAAGTACAATCAAGTTTCAACTAATGTTGAAATTATAGGATATATGCATGGCTACAGGGGTCTTTTACTTGGTCATTCAGTTAAATTTTCAGACGAGGTGAGAAAAAATTATGAAGCATTGTACAATTTTGGTGGAAGCCCAATTGGCAACAGTCGAATAAAATTAACAAATATTGAGGATTGTGTAAAGAAAGGATACGTTAAAGAAGGACAAAACCCTCTCGAAGTTGCAGCCAATCAACTCGTCAAAGATAAGATTGATATTTTACATACTATTGGAGGGGACGATACCAATACAATGGCGGCAGCTTTAGCCAATCATTTAAAGGAATCAGGTAGAACTCTAACTGTAGTTGGTTTACCGAAAACAGTTGATAATGATGTAATTCCAATAACACAAACGTTAGGGGCCTGGACAGCTGCAGAGCAAGGGGCCATATTTTTTGACAATCTTGTTAATGAAAACACAACCAGCCGTCGTCAATTAATAATTCATGAAGTAATGGGAAGGCATTGTGGCTGGCTTACAGCAAGAACAACTTATGAATACCGTAAATTATTATCCTCCAAAAAGTATCTTTCTGAGTTGTTTATTTCTAAGGAAAGATGGGATGTCCATGCAGTTTATATTCCAGAATTAAATATCGATTTTCAATTAGAATCCAAACGATTGAAAGAGTGTATGGACAAAAACGATTGTGTCAATATATTTCTAAGTGAAGGTGCGGGGATGGATATGATCGTAAGAGAAATAGAATCGAATGGCCAAAAAGTTCCAAGAGATGCTTTTGGGCATATACGGTTAGACGATATAAATCCGGGGCAATGGTTTGCTGATCAATTTGCTGAAGTTTTAGGTGCCGACAAAACATTAATTCAAAAGAGCGGATATTTTGCGCGTTCAGCCAAACCTGGTAAACGTGATTTAGAGCTAATTAAAAAATCTGCATTTATGGCAGTAGATTTTGCTTTAAATGGCGAAAGTGGTTTAGTTGGATTAGATGATAATAATGAAGAGAGATTGGGATTAATTGATTTACAATTAATTAAAGGTGGTAAAGAATTTGATACCACACAAGCTTGGTTTGTTGAAATGTTAACAGACATAGGTCAAAATAACCCCTAATTGTTTTATTCAGGCCGTTTTGTGTAAAATATGGACAAAGAAAGTTTAGCTGCCGTAGCTAGTGCAATTGTTGCATCTGGAAAGGGAATTTTAGCAGCAGATGAAAGTACGCCAACGATGGGCAAAAGATTGGCATTAATCGACCAAGAAAATACCGAAGTAAATCGTAGAGATTTTCGTCAAGCTCTATTCGATACGGAAAGTATGGAGCATTTTATTTCAGGAGTTATATTATTTGAAGAAACTTTAGAACAAAAATCAGAAGAGGGAATTAGATTATCTAAAATATTAGAATCCAAAGGAGTATATCCTGGAATTAAGGTTGATAAGGGAGCTCATCCAATGGATAGTTCCTCTTCTGAAAAAATAACGAAAGGTTTAGATGGTTTATACGAGAGATGTGTGGATTTCTATAAATTAGGAGCACGTTTTGCGAAATGGAGAGCAGTTATCACTATAGGTGAAGGAATACCTACAGATGAATGCATCCAAGCTAATGCTTCAGCTCTTGCGAAGTATGCTAAAATATGTCAAGATGCTAATTTAGTCCCTATCGTTGAACCAGAAGTGCTGATGGATGGAAATCATACAATCGAAATTTGCTATGAAGTTTCAGAAAAAACACTTAGAACAACATTTAATGAATTAGAAAAAGAAGGCGTGTATTTACCAGGAATTTTATTAAAACCGAATATGGTTATTTCAGGTAAAGAATGTTCGGTTCAAGCAGATATGAATAAAGTCGCCCAAATGACAGTAAAATGTTTAATGGCCTCAGTTCCCGAAGAAGTACCCGGTATAGTTTTCTTATCAGGCGGCCAATCTGAAACTGAAGCTACAGAACATTTGAATGCCATGAATGCAATGGGAGAATACCCTTGGAAATTGAGTTTTTCATATGGACGGGCTCTTCAGCAATCAGCATTACATAGTTGGGGCGGAAATAATGCAAATTTAGCTACAACATATGCGGTTTTTTATCATAGGGCTGAAATGAATTCCAAAGCCTGTCACGGCGAATACTCACCAGAATTAGAAATTTAATATGAAAACGGAAGCTATTATTGTAACAGCTATGGTTTTTTTCACCATAGTCTGGAGTAGTTATAGCTCTATGACAGAAGAGGATAGTGAAGAAACGGTAGACAACAAAATATTTCCTCCTGACGCTTTGTTTGAATGTTTTATTTATGATGATTTAGAACGTTGTTGGTTACTTTATGTTCCAGATAATCTAGAAATGAATTCTACAGTACCGCTTATTGTAGATATGCACGGAATCACTCAGAATGCACATAAGCAGTATTTATTGACAGATATGGATCGTATAGCTAGAGAAAATAATGCTATTGTAATTTATCCAGATGGTTGGGGTAATTCTTGGAATTTTGGACCTTGCTGTGATCCTGCGCTAGAGGAAGGAATAGATGATTTTGGTTTTATTCATGAGTTAATTAATTATACAGTTCAAAAATATTCTATAGATTCTAATAGAATTTATGCAACTGGTTGGTCAAATGGATGTGGAATGTCCCAGTCTCTTGCTAATAGACAATCTGATATTTTTGCAGCCGTAGCATGTATGTCTATGTATTACTTAGACGAATCAGAGGATCCAAGCTATTCTCCACTTCCAATCATGGAGATTCATGGTTTTTTGGATCCTATAGTTCCATACACAAGTACGGCCGGCACAGGAATTATATTTGCAGATCAAATTTGGAACACAGGCGCTATTCAGAATCTCTATACTTGGAAGGATAAAAATCAGTGTTCAGGAACACTTCCAAATTATAGTGAAGAAACATTATTTTACAACATTCAAGGATTTACAGATTGTACAAATAATGCTGAAGTTTCTCTTGTTACACTATACGGCGCTGCACACAATGCATATTCAAAAGATACAGATGGAAGTCCGGGGAACCAAGGAACAGTTGACACAGCCCAGATTGCTTGGGACTTCATGAGTAAATTTTCAAAATAATAACTATTATATCTCCCTATTTATTGTCAATTTTCCGTGACAGATACCCAAAAAGTCAAACTTTCAGAAGGTGAAGCCTTAAAGAATAAAGATTCTCAAGCTTCAGATAAAAAGGTACAGATTTGGATTCCTAAGTCTACTATAGAGTATGAACAAGAAAAATTGAAGCTTCAAATTGAACTCTTAAAGTTACAAACTCATGTAAGAAAAACAGGGCAAAGAATAGTTCTACTTTTCGAAGGTCGTGACGCAGCAGGGAAAGGCGGGACAATCAAAAGAATTCGAGAGCATCTTAATCCACGAGGTGCACGAGTAGTAGCTTTAGAAAAGCCAAGTGACACTGAAAGAACTCAATGGTATTTTCAAAGATATACGGATCATTTACCCTCAGCCGGGGAGATGGTTCTCTTCGATAGAAGTTGGTACAATAGAGCCATGGTAGAACCAGTAATGGGCTTTTGTACAGACGAACAGCATAAACGTTTTTTGAAGTACGCTCCCGTTTTTGAACGCATTTTAGTAAAAGAAGGAATAATTTTAATCAAATTATATTTCTCAGTGTCTAAAAAAATGCAACTTAAAAGATTTGAAAAAAGGTCTAAAGATCCTTTAAAGCAATATAAATTATCTCCAGTAGATATGCAAGCACAAGAACTTTGGGGAGAATATACTATGCGTAAATTCCAGATGTTATTGGAAACAAATACAACATTATCGCCCTGGACTATAGTTCGTTCAGATAATAAGAAAAAAGCAAGAATTAATTGTATGAAATATATTCTTTCCATGATAGACTATGAGGGTAAAATAGCAGATAAAGAACTGGTTCTAGATTCTAAAGTTCTCATAAGTGGAATAGATGAATTAAAGATGATGGAAGCTAATATAGCCAAACCACACAAACTGCCGGGTTAATTTCCCAACTTTTTTAACCTGAGTACAAGTCTAGTATAGAATCAAGTAGAGTATTTTATGCAAAAATTCAACAATAATCGGAAATTTATAGCTTCAATTATTATTTTGCTTTTTTCAATGACGGCATATCATAATGTCTATTTTGATAATATTTTTTCTTACTATGAGCATAATGGCGAAAAAACATATGATTTAGAAGAGGATAATTGGCCTGTGGCCTTAGAGTCACAATACGAAATGAAATCAGAATTTGATAAAATGTTTTTAGAATTGGAAAGAATAGATTATCCTGCTAATAGCATACTCTTAGTTAAGGATAATACAATAGTCCATGAAGAATATTATAATGATTTTAAGTATAATACAGAATTCAATACTTATTCAGTTACTAAAAGTTTCACGTCAGCCTTGGTAGGTATTGCATTGGATCAGGAATTAATTGGGAGCATTGATGATTTGATATGGGATTATTTTCCTAATCAGAAATTTGAGAATGATTCACCTAATAAACAGAAAGTTGCGATAAAGCATCTTTTGATGATGACCTCTGGTTTTGATTATGGCGGCGATCCAACTTTAGCACCTATAGTGGAAGGTTCAAGAGCAGAATATGTTCTAAACAGGCCGGTCAAATATGAACCCGGAACAGTATGGGTTTATGATTCACAAGCGCCCTCAGTTCTATTGAGAATAATAGAGCTTCAGTCAAATATGACTGTTGATGAATTTGCAGCTAAATATTTATTTGAACCTTTACAAATAGAAAATGTATTATGGACTAAAGACGAATCTGATTTAGCCTTTGGAGGGTTTGGATTGTATTTAGCTCCAAGAGAAATGGCTAAACTTGGACAATTGTATCTCCAAGGAGGAGTATGGAATGAAAAACGGATAGTTTCTGAAGCATGGATTAATGAATCGACAAAAGATAGTATGAATCCAGACATCAAATTTATATATTCAGTAATGCCGACGGAAGGATATGGATATTTATGGTGGGTTTACGAAGAATATTACACTGCATCTGGCTTACATGGCCAAAGAATTATTGTTAATCCTGACCAATCTTACGTTTTAATTTTTACTTCGTTAGATGTGACCCAATCCGGAGCCGATGCCCTCCATCAATTAATTATCAAGGGAGATGCCGACCCGTGGCAAAAACCGATGAATGAATTTTATCTTAGATCATTGCCATTTTTTGTGTTATTCTTGTTTATATTTACTATAATAAATTACGGATTTCTTAATTATGGCCTTAAATCAAAAATTGGTAGTAATAAAAAGGAAACGGATATTGCATTAACTTCTTTTGTATCATCTTTTTTTATAACAGTTATGGCCTATCTGTTAACTTTATCAATTGTTTTTTCAGTATTAGATATTTATTTTGGGAATCCTCGGGGTTTTATGTTATTTCCCAAATTTCAAATAATAACTTGGTTTACATTTTTTCTACTTATAGCATCTACAGTTCTTTTTGAAAAAGAATGGCTAGAATTCCGACATTCAATAAACCTTACAGGAATGCTAAAAATTACAGTTCCAAAGGCTATTATTTGTGTATTTTCAGTTATCCTTATGTTTTTTAGTATTTATCTGAATATGGTTACTGAATATTCAGCCTAGTAAAGGTCCGATTTCATTTCCAATTAATAGTACAACTGTGGCTGAAACTGTAATTAGGATATTGTCATCGATTGGTCCGAATTCATATCGTTCTACGAACGTCGCTACAATCGCAGCCACAACTCCCCAAATAGGTAGAGCTGGATCAGATAACCCTCCAAGATAATATCCTATAGGGATACAAACTATTGCCATGAAAACATTTCCAATTGGATTTTTGGTCCTATATCCAAATTTAATATTCCTTACAATGCCCGTCACTCCATCACCAAAAGACATGAACAGCAACGGCATTATTGCCAAGTAAGGGTCATCTAATAATTCCCATATTAGATATACAGAGGCTCCAGCCATAAAGCAAAAATTCACATCATTTTTATTGTCATTAGTTTGGACCCAGTAAAGCAAGTGTCCTGTGTAATATGGAAGGTATGTAATAATTGTGAATAAAATACCAATGTAAAGTGCGTAAATAGGCTCACTGAGAACAGAGGGGGCCATAATCCCAATCAATCCTCCACAGAACATATGCAAGATTTTTCGATTATAGTAAATGGCTACATTCTCTTTCATATTCTGAGCCATCATGAATTCAAAAACCCATTTTGTTCCAAAAATAATAAACAGTCCATAAACGACAATTGCAAAAATAAGAATTGTTTCGTCCACTAATCTATATTTGACATCATTCTACTTAAGATAATATGTAAAAAGAGGTTTACAATATGACATTATGCGCCCATTTCATCTAGCATTCCCTGTGGTCAATCTTGAAAAAACCCGTGAATTTTATACCAAAGTCTTAGAGTGTAAAGAAGGTCGAAGTTCAGATAAATGGATTGATTTTGATATGTATGGGCATCAGGTTGTTGCTCATTTAGTAGATGAATTGCAGATAGTTCAAACTAACTCAGTTGATGGTGATAAAGTTCCATCAAGCCATTTTGGAGTAATCCTCGAAATGAAAGAGTGGCATACCTTATCTACGCGCCTAAAAAATTCAGAAATATCTTTCATTATCGAACCACACATTCGTTTCAAAGGGGAGGCTGGAGAACAAGCTACAATGTTCTTTTTAGATCCTTGTGGGAATGCTCTTGAATTTAAAGCTTTCAAGAATGACAATATGATTTTTTCTAAAGATTAACAACAACTATTATTATTTTATAATAGAATCGTATTACAATCATAATCTTTTTATATTATCTTTTATCTAATGAAATATGACAAGACGTTCAAGATATGCTTTAACAAAAGTTTCAGCAGATTTGCCAGCTCCATTGGTGCAACAGTTAGATGGTTGGAAAGCTTCAATTGAAGGAATAAATCGTTCTCAATTGATTTCAGATTTGTTAAGATGGTCTTTAGATCAAGGAGCGATTGACGCTTTATATCCTGAATGTGAACATAATCATAAACACGGAACCGATATCGATTGTAGTTGTAAATTGGGGTGCTGTTAGATGGATTCTCAAACATTAATCTTTGTTTTTGCAGTCGTTATGTTCATATCAGTAGCTGCTTTTGGTTATATTCCACTAACTCTCGAATTATCCTCTAAAAATCTTAAACAATTTACAGCGATAGGAGCTGGAGTTCTGATTGCGTCATCTTTTCTTGTTGTAATACCTGAGGCTCTAGAACTATTCGAAGATCACGAAGATGACGATAGTAAAATTGCAGGATCAATAGCCCTGGTAATGCTCGAAGTTGATCACGGAGATATCAATGCAGATCAAGCTATAGAAGAAATCGAAACATTAGTTGGAGGCCATGATGAACATGAAGATTCACACGATGGAGAATCTACAGAAGACTCACTTTCTGAATCAGTACTTCATGTCATAGAAGAAGTAGAAGAAGGCGAAATTAATGCTACAGTAGGCTTAGAAGAAATTGAGGAATTAATCTCAGCTACGGCACATTCTCATGATCAAGGAAGCCATATCGAATCTTCAACATTAGGCTTAGCAATTTTATTTGGTTTTGTACTAATGCTTTTGTTAGAGACTTTTGGTTTGCCACATGCAGTCCATCATGATGAAGATAAGGATCTTTTAGGACTTTCAGCAACAATTGGGTTGATAGCCCATGCAGCTGCAGACGGGATTGCCGTTGGGGCTTCAGTATCTAGCAGCACAGATACAGGTTTGATTGTATTTGTAGCAATAATGCTGCACAAAGGCCCAGCAGCTTTTGGTTTATCTTCATTCTTAAAGCACATCAAATTAGAAGCATCAAAATCAAAATTGTACCTAATAATGTTTGCTTTATCATCACCTATATTTGCTATTATGACTTTCTTTGCACTCAAGGACACTTCCTTTGCCACTGACGATAATATAGGTTTAACATTGTTATTTTCAGCAGGCACTTTCATCTATGTTGCAACAGTAGATGTACTTCCTGAAGTTCACAGCCATGATCATGATCATGACACTCCAGTTTGGTTTGTTATATTAGGTATGATTTTAGTCTTTTTGACAACCTTAATTGGTCACGGACATTAAAGTAGCTCACCCGTTTACTTTATATCGACTATTCTGTGCTTAGTCTACATGGAAGGATACTGCGTAAAGTGTAAAGCCAAGCAAGAGATAACAAAAGGTGAAGAAGTCACAATGAAAAATGGTCGTAAAGCCATGAAGGGAACCTGTGGAACCTGTGGCACCGGAATGTATCGAATTCTCGGCAAAGCATAATTAAAGTAACAAAGCAATTTTTGTTAACTCGATAGTTGCTACGCTCTCGATTTCTAGGTTAAGAGATCTAATATCGTTAGAAAAATAACCAGAATTAGAATAGTTAGCGTAGCTATTATCAAATTACTTAAATGGTAATTTTCACTCGTTTGTTTTATATTTTTTTCAATAAGTTCTACATTTCTTTTATTTGCTTTCCACCCCATATCAAGAATATCTCCAAGGAATGGCGTTAGACCAATAACAAAGTCTAGTCCGAGATTCAGCCCCATCTTGGCAACAACTCGTGATGATAATCCCATCTTAGATCCGGAATAGATGATATAGATAGAAATTATACTTCCGAGTAAGTCACCAACTACAGGTATTATTCCAATAATTGGATCAATTCCGATTTTGTATTTTGTTCCAGGTATTGTAATAATTTCATCCAATCTATTACTTAATAATTTCAACCTAATTAATTTTTCTTCGTTTTGTTCTTCTATTTCTTTATTCATATATTTCTTTTTTCTGTTTATTTAAAAAGTCTTTAATCTTATCTCGAAGTACTGATTCAACTGGGATTTTTCTTTTAATAGTTATCGTTAGTTTCAACCACTCTTCCATTTCAGCATTAATAATGCTATAGAAAATGTTCCTTCCAATACGTTTATGTTTTATTATCTTGTTATTTACTAAAGTTGAAAGATGTCTTGAAACGGTCGTCTGATCTTTTCCTGAAATTTGTGTCAAGTCAGTTACATTATGTTCTCTAATCATTAATGTTTGAATTATTTTCAATCTAGTTTCGTTTCCCAATGCCTTGAAAACGTTACTATTCATATAATATATGTATATATGTGCATATATTAATATATTTGGTTAAAAAATTAGCTTAGTCCTGCTGCTAAAATGAAAGCTAACATCGCAATCCCCATTCCTTGTTTGATATTTTTTTGCCCCATAAAATAATCTTCTTTCTTTGCATTATAGATTCCCAAAAACATAATTCCATTTGCTAGTGTTATTCCTCCAATATAGGCATTCAATGACATTCCTTCAAATTGACTTATTGCAGTATAACTTAAGCCAATCGCAATCATAAGCATTAAAATTGCTATGTTTAGAGAAGAATTAATGCCAATTCTTGAAGGAAGGGTTTTTCTATCACGATCACCTTCCAAATCTTGAATATCTTTTACTATTTCACGAGTAATAGTAGCAAGAAAAGCAAGTCCAAACATCCATATTGTAGGGCCAGGATTGCCAACAGCCATTCCAGCATATAGAAAAACAGCTCCAGACATGAATCCTACTGCAATATTTCCTGTAATTCCTGCAGCCTTCAGTCCATTTTCATAAGCAATTAAAGTAAGTACCCCAATTAGCGCAATTACAAAAACTAGCAAATTTGCTAAAGTAAACCATAATATTACCAATCCCGACCCCAATAGAATATGTGAATAGTTTAGAGCCGTTTTTGCTGATATTTCTCCAGAAGGTATCGGCCTGTTTGGGTGGTTTTCCTTATCGGACTCACGATCATTGTAATCATTTAATGCATTTCCGCCTCCCACGAGCATCATAGCAGATACGCAACAAATAGCAATTTCAATTTGAAATTCTATTATTTCAGGCCCTGCAGCAATAAATGCCCCAGCTATGACTGCTATTGCAGTTAGAATGGCATTTCCAGGCCTAGTAATGGCAATATAGGGATTCATCCGACACGGCTTCCTAATTGGCAACTAGGGTCTGGTTTCAAAAGGCGAACGGTCCCGTCTTGTTCAACTCCTCCTAAGACCAATACTTCAGACATAATTGGGCCGATTTGCTTAGCTGGGAAGTTAACCACTGCCACTATTTCTCTATCTAATAATTCTTCTTTAGTATAATTTGTAACTTGAGCAGACGTTTTGCGTTCTCCCAATTTTCCAAAATTAATAGTCAAAATGTAAGCAGGTTTCTTAGCTTCAGGAAAATCATTCACATCCGAAATTCTACCAACTCGCATATCTACTTTTGTAAAATCATTCCAATCAATTAAATTATCCACAAAGCGTTACTACGAAACCCATACAAAGCGTTTGTCATATTATTTTTTTAGACTAGGAAAAGTAATAGTAAAAGTAGTACCTTCACCTAGTTTAGAATAAAGCTCTAGTTTAGCGCTGTGTTTTTCAATTATTTTTCTAACAACATGTAACCCTAAACCAGTTCCTTTGCCAGGTTCTTTTGTGGTAAAGAAAGGATCAAAAATTTTCTTTTGTGTTTCTTCATCCATTCCACTTCCATTATCTTTCACAGAAATTGAACATATGCCTTTAGATAGTTTAGTAATTAACCATAATTTCCCTACTTCATTCATAGCATCTACTGCATTATTTACAAAATTTGTAATAACCTGTGTAAGTTCAGAGGAACTTCCTATAATTACAACATCATCTGAATATTGTTTTATGACTTCAATAGATTTCAAATTCCTCGTATGTTTTGAAATGTCCATAGACTTATTAGCGATATTGTTTAAATTTACTGATGATTCTCCAGTAGTTCTCGCATCTCTTGCATGAGTCGATAAATCATTAACTATTTCAGAGATTCTTTTTGAAGCTTCTACTATTTCATGCGCATCGTCTTGAATTCGAGGCACATCATCATCATCTACAATAGATTCAGAAAGGGCCATAATTACTTGCAGTGGATTTCTAATTTCATGAGCAATTCCAGAGATAACAACACCTAGACTGGCCATCTTTTCAGCCTGAATCAATTCTTGGTTTGTCTTCTCAGCCTCATCCTGGGCATCAATTTTTTCAGTAATGTCAACCCCATAAATGTTTACATAAGAGTGAGCTTTAATGGGAACGAATGTACAGGCGTAAACTCGTTTTCCTAAAGTATGATTTACATCTATAAAATTTCCACTTTCGAGGCATTCAGTTACAGTTTTATTTACTTCCTTTGGAATTATTTCTCCTACTTCAGTATTCAGTTCCAATAAAATTTGTTTTTTTGCAGGAGAGTTTGCAAAGATAATTTTCCCACCATCTTCAACTCTAATAACTGAATGTGGATTTTCTTCAGGGAATCTAGCTAGATTTTCGATTTCTTTTTGGCTTTCTGTAATATCAACACCATAAATAATCACGTAATCTTCTTTTTTGAATGGAACAAAAGTAGCATTGTATATCCGACCTTCAAACATTAGCGTTTTTGAGATAGCACTTCCATCACCTTCCAAAGCAGTTCGCATAGTTTTTAGGAAAATAATAATGATTTCTCTATCTTTCAAAACATCTAAATTACCGAATACAGTATTTTTAGACGCTTCATTAGCAAACAAAAGTTCTCCTTTCGAAGAGACTTGAATTACATAGTGGGGATTAGATTGAGGGAACTTTGCCGATTCTTCAAGTTCTTTGGTGACTTGTTTTAATTTTTCTTCTAGAGTTTTAATAATGGAGGATTCATTAGTCATTAGTTTAACTCTTATCAATTTTTTCAAATAAATCTTCTAAATGCTGGTCTGAATTTTTTAGTAAGCTTCGATCGCCATCCCAATCCTCTAAAACAGCCATATTTTCAAGTTCAAAGGCAATTAAAGCATCAGTAACTGCATCTTCAGCGTCTTGGCCTAGCTGGCCCAAGTAGACGACAGCCATATCGCTGTATGCACCCGAAGCAAATTTAATGTGAAATTCACCGAATGTAATATCATTTAATGATTCATTACTGCCAGAACTTACAGCATCTTCCATGAAATCTTTTACGGCAGTGAACATTCCTCCCATTATATCGCTATCATTTTCTTTAACATTACTTGTAGATAAATTAGAGATTACAATACCTGATTTAGTTAGTAAAAATAGATTATGTATTCGCCCTCTTTTACTTGGATGTATGAGCTTTTCTTGAAGTATTCTAGCTAATTTAGAAAACTCAGCAGTCTTCGATCCAGAATCATTCAACCCTGCTTTTTCTAATGAAAAATTCTCTACTATTTTTTTAAAGTCATCAAGTTCAATAATATCAATATCTTTCTTTGTTTCTTCTTCGACAAATTTAAGAGCATTATCTATTGTTTCTCTAACACTTGCAGTTTGCTAATGAAGCGTCTAAAAATACTGTATTCGGTAATTT
>JAAZXG010000017.1 GCA_014240255.1 Methanobacteriota archaeon | reverse complement strand
TAAACTAATAGATTTTCCATTTATATCAATAGAAATATCTGGTTTAAGTTCAATATCTTTGATGGCTTCTAAGATTATTTTAGCATCGCCTTTGAATTCTTTTCCTAATTTTCCAATATCAGGTGCCCAAACTTCAGTTTCTTTTTCAGTCCAGGCACAGGCACTCTAAATTCTCTAGAGGATGAATTACCATGTGCAGATAGGTCATAATTGCCTCTATGAGCCACGCCAACAGTTTCTATCCAACCTAATGAAGTATTAATTTCTCCATCCCAACAATCGCTAGAATAATGAGCCATTTCATTGGAACCATGTTGCCTAAACCGTAATTTAGTATCAGGAACTCCAATTGTAGTTAGAAAATGCTGAGCTCGAGCTAAATGACAAGCTACTAGAGAAGAATTAATAGTTCCCGCATCAAATGCTTCACCAACAGTTGAAGTAGTTTCATTACCGCTAGCAGAAAGAAGACTAATGGAAATTTTTCTTAATTCATTAGAAAGTTTAGGTTCATCAGTTGGTAAAAAGAAATGCTCCACTTCCATTTGAGTAAATTCTCTCATTCGTAAAGGTCCCTGCCTAGGTGAAATTTCATTTCTAAAAGATCTACCAATTTGAGCTCCAGCCATAGGCAATTTCCCTCTATTTTGTCTAAGAAGCCATGGAAATGCTAAGAAAATACTTTGAGCAGTTTCAGGTCTTAAATATCCAGGAGCTCCCTTTCCAGCACCAACTCCTGTTGAAAACATAAGATTAAACGCACTCATTTCAGATAGTTCATCACCACATCCAGGGCAAGGCGTACCTGTAACTGCATCAGATAATACTTCTCTGGACATTTCCTCTCCACCTTTCACTAAATGATCTGCTCGGAATTGCTTACCACAATTTTCACAATCAACTAGGGCATCATCAAACTCTCCCAAATGACCTGATGCCTGAAATAGAGTTTCAGGACCAATCAATGCTCCATCCAACTCTAGGCATCCAGCATCAATAACGTAATGTTTTCGCCATACTTCAAGAATACGGCGACGCATCCTCACACCAACTGGCCCATAGTCCATGAATCCAGCCAATCCACCATAAGCTTCGAAAGCAGGTTGAAAAATCCCACGACGGGTTGCGACGGCAATAACTTTTTGGAAATCCATGTTAGTTCATCCAGCGAATACCTAGAATTTCAGTATTTGGATTAAAGATAGACTCATAATTGTCCTCTTCAACTCTCGAGAGCAAAATCCAACCACTAGGTTCCAGATTAGAATAAGTTGAAGTTCCGTCCTTATTAAATATATCATCAAGTCCAAAACAAGCAATAGAGAGTATAGTTTCCAATCCCAATGAATCATATTCTCTTCTAATAAAATGTATTTCGTCCATAATATTTGCAGTACATAACATTCCATTATCAGTACCAATCCCAATATCAATTCCCAATTCTATCATTTTTTCAAGTGGTGGTCGATTTCCAAAATAATGGTTACTTCTTGGACAAACTACTATAGAAATATTATTTGCTTTAATTTTCTTCAAATCATCATCGGATGCATAGCACATATGAACTGCAAAATCAGGTTTTAGATCAAGGAGAGGTTGTACATCTTCTCTTTCATTTTCAGAATGATGAATTCCAATAAGTCCGTTTTTATCACGTGCTGATAAAGTTATTTCAACTGCGTTATCAACATCTGCTAAACTACTAATTCCAGCATTAATTCCAGTCAATTCTTCATTTCCCACAGGCCTTCCCAATAGAATTAATTTACCAGGATATTCAATATTATCAAATACATCTAGGCCCGCTTTTCCACCTTCTCTAAAATCCATTACTAATCCAGTACCTGAATTAACAACTTCTTTTAAGCCAGCAATAGCTGAAGCTCGTTGATCGTTATTCTCTAACCATTTATGCTTCCAACCATTCGGCCCTACAAGTTCACTTAAACTCAAATTATTAGGCATTTCTTTTCGTGCTAAAGTGTCTCCCAAATGAGTGTGGCAATTGCGGAAAAGAGGAATAATAATCCCATTTTCTTCCCCATCAATATTATCAACAATCGAACAACTTTCTAAATCTATTCCTTTTCCTACAAATCCTTCTCTAGTGAATACAGCCCCTTTCCAAAACATTACAGCGCATCAGCAATAGCAGGAGCTACAGAGAATCTGGTGTAAACGCCTTCTAAAGTGTCCGAACTAAGAATGTCATCACAAACCCTTAGACGATTTGCGGCATCTTCAATAAATAATCCATGAGTGCAGGCTGCAAATACACGTTCAGCCCCTCCGTCTCGTAAGATATTGGCAGCTGTTGCAATAGTGCCCCCCGTTGAAATTATATCATCTAAAATAACTGCAGTCGCTCCTTTAACATTAATCTGTCCAGATGTAGTTTCTACGGTTCGACCATCTATTCGGACTTTTTTCATAACGTGGATTGGTACTTTCAACATTTCTGCAGCAAGCGTACACCGGTCTCTGGATCCTTCATCAGGAGCAACAACCATTTGTGGTTTGAATCCTTTCAGATAGCGTACAACTTCTCTAGATCCGTTTATGTCTTTAGCTTCACATCCGAAAAAGTTGAGAATCGAAGGTGTGTGAACATTGATAGTAAAGACACGATCACACATACTCCCAATTGCTCCAGCAATAGCCATTGCCGAAACAGCTTCTCCACTTTGGAAAACACGTTCTTGTCTTGAATAACCCATGTAAGGTATAACACAAGTAACAGACTTAGCTCCTGCACCTTTAACGGCTTGGAGTATTAACAACAATTCAACTATTTTCTTGTCAGGAAATGTATTTTGTACAACAACTACATCTTGATTTTCAACATCCATTAGTATTCGAATATATCTTTCCCCATCAGGAAAATGCCGATTTACTACGCCACAGAATTCGGCATTCATTTCTTCAGCTAAAGATGCACCGAGTCTTTGATGGGTTGATCCACTGATAACGTACATTTTCAGTCCAAAGAAGCCATGACTTCAATTTCTACATCTGCATCTAATGGTAATTTCGCAACTTGTACTGTAGATCTAGCTGGTGCTTTGTCTTCATCAAAGAATTCAGCATACATCTTATTCATTTCTGCAAAATCATTCATGTCTGCAAGAAAAACAGTTGTTTTTACTACGTTATCTAAAGTTAGATTTTTTTCAGCTAATACGGCCTTTATGTTAAGAATAGTTTGGCGTGTTTGTTTCACCACTCCATCTTCTAATTCAGTAGCATCATGCTTACGGCCAACTTGACCACTTAGGAAAATATAATTCCCAGACACGACACCTTGTGAGTAAGGACCGATCGGTTTCGGAGCCATCGAGCTCACCACGATCTCTTTCATTACACCATATATTCGATGCCTTATTAGTCAATTTCGTATTAAGTATTAATATGCCTACAGTATTAGGAATCTATGTCAAAATTTATGTATTCGGGTAGTTATACCAAAAAAGGCGTTAAAGGATTATTAAAGGAAGGAGGCACAGCCCGTCGTGATGAAACTATACGGATGGTCGAATCCCTTGGCGGAACGGTTGAAGCTTATTATTGGTGTTATGGAGAAGATGATTTCGTATCAATAATGGATTTTCCAGATCATACAACTGTGACTGGCCTAGCTCTCAATATTGCTGCATCTGGGACATTTACAGGAAATTTAACTCCATTAATAACCGTTGAAGAAATGGATGAAATGGTAAAAGTAAAATTAGGAAAGTACCGTTTACCTGGCGAATAAGCTATCTTATAGTTTTAAGAAAGTTACTAACAAAGAATAGGACTAGCGCAATCAAAACGTCTAAAGTAGGTGTTGCACCAGGATATCCGAAGTTCCAGATAATAACTAGAATTATCCAAACTCCAAATACCCAGTCCAGTTCTTTTAATCCAAAATCCATTACGCCTTCAGGCGACACGGGTAATCATTTCTGGTGTAATTCCATGCTCAGTTACAGCATAAATCATTACAGCAGCTTTTTCAGGATGATTGCGGATTTTCTTAATAATTAATCTATTTTCAAACTCAGCAGCCATGCGCCCTACTTCGAGTTCAATAACGACGTCACAAATTGCTTCAATTTGACTATGGATTCTTGGTTCACAAGTACCTGCAGACATCGTATACATTATAGTTCCACCATTTGCCTGAGCGTACTCTTTTATTGTTCTCATGGCTGATAAAACTTCTATTGGGTTGTAGTATTGCATAAAGAAATCCAATGAATCAATAACGACTCTAAAAGGCGCCTTAAGTTTAGAAATTTCATAAGTCATATCTGCAACAAAATTAATTTGATCAGAAGTAGAACCATATGAACCTAAATTTCTCAATTCAGCAACCGAAAGCCCTTCTTGTTTAAAACGAGATGCTTGCAATTCACGAGACAAAACTTTTTCAAAATATTGAGTTCCTACATTAACAATTCTTAAATCAGTAGGCCAATTGTATTGCTCAAAAGTATCTATCAATTCGTCAGAAGTCTCATCCGTTGAAAAATAAACAACATTTTCAGAACCAACACCTGCTGATGCGTATTGTTTAGATAGTAATTCTTTTCCTGAACCTGAACTACCTTCAATTAGCATAGAGGAACCTAATACAATTCCTTTACCATCAATTAACGCTTCATCTAGTCTTTCAATTCCAGTTGAAATTATTTCTGCCATTTTTATTCACCTATTACTCTATCTGATAATAATTGTAATGCCGATGCAAGTTCTCCACCAGTTTGTTCTTTAACGGTCATCAACATACTGTAAATTTCCTTAATGCGCATAGAATTCCCAAGTACATTAATAAATTCTTTTAGAACACGAGCTTCAGAATAGATACTTAATCCATTAACAGAATCAAACAGTACAAATCTTTTCTTAGCTTTTAAACGTCTTTCCAAAAGAGAAATGTTTAGCAAAATAGATTCAAGCATGGTTGGAGATTCAACATAAAGTGTCCTAGGGTCATCTGTTTTTCCTCCCACGGTCATTGATACTAAATCTACAAAATAAAGATCAGATAAGTCTACTTTTGTTTCCTCTAATTCAGCCACGATATGAGATGAAGGCCTTGAAGTTGTAATATAGATTCCACCTAATTTTTTACTAAGTAAAACAGATGCAATTTTTACAGTATCCGAATGAAATGAATCAGCCCCAATACGAACCGTTGTTAGCGTATCGCCATCGTTAATACTTTTGATGATTGCAGTTGCCGTATCCTTAACGCTCATGTGAAAGCTTGTCCTCCATCTTGTCCCCATTTAAGAAGTGGAACAACAGCCAAACCAATTGGCGTTAATTCAATTAGATGCCTTGCACGGGAATGTTTAGTTCCTCGCATTTTTACAACTTGTAAACTTCTTAATAAATCACCTTGGCGAATTATGTTACCCATAAGAACAACACCATCAGCAACAGCTTCTTCAACTCCAAAAATAGAATATGTTTGAACATTAGAGTCAACAACCGTTTCTGAAATTAGCATAGTAGTACATCCAAAAGTACTTAAAAATTGACTCAATCTAAAAATGAAGTTACGAATACTTCCTTTGTCGGGAAGCTGATAACAAACAGCAGTAATAGAGTCAATAACTAACCGAGTCACACCCAGTTCATCAACAATATCTTCGAAAGCTCCCAATAGAGCTTCCATGTCTTTGGCAGTGTAAGTCCCATCTAGTCTTTCAACACCTAGACGATCATTAATTACAGTCAAATCGAAAATATTTAGTTTACCTTCTTTGACGAGCGCGTCATCAAAGAACCCATAAGTTTGTAAATTAGACAACATTTTAGACGAAGGTTCAGTAACAGAGATATAACAGCAAGTTTCACCCGCTTTAGCTCCGTTAATTAGAAATTCCATAGCTAAAGTAGTTTTTCCAGAACCAACAGTTCCAGCTAGAAGAGTTATATTTCCAATAGGAATTCCTCCGTTTAAGATACGGTCAATTCCCTCGATATACGTCACACATTTATCTCTAGGACGTCCGCCACGTGGGTCTAGGCTAATCGGTTTTGTTACCTCTTTTTTTGCCATTTTAATCACTCATCAATTATAAACTGATCAACAAGGTATTGTCGAACCCTCTTTTTCAATGTTCTCTCTGTAATTTTTTCACCTTCAGCATTATCGTGCATTACTTGAATTTCCCTTTGAATTTCAACTGGCAGTTCCGCCCATGCAACAGGAGGCTTCTTTGGTAATAGTCCTCTAAGATCCTTTGGATTAGCCTGAGCAAAAATTTCTGCGAATCGTTCTTTAACTTTATCTTCAAAGTATTTATCCGCATCTCTCTCGACTTCACTATAGGCTTTAATCAATTCTTCTTCAACAATTTGCCCTAAGTCTTCTAGAAAAACACCCTCAGGTAAAAAGCGGTGATACCAACTTCCATCCTCATGGAGAGCATCCATATGCGTACGGTTATAAACGTCAATAAGCGGAGTTTCATATTCTTCTTTTGCCATTAATTGTCCCTAATCTTTCAAAATGTGGCCTTATAAGATACTTAGCCTGAATAGAATTACCCAGTAATAAGCGGAAGAACGTAGTAAATGGCCAAGAAGGTTCCGAGCAAAGCCTCACCTACAATACAACCTGTGGCAATCATATATGTATTGAGTAATTTCATGGTACGTTCTTTTTCACTCAAACCCTTCTTTTCAACTTCTACATCAAGGAAACGACTTTCCCAATAATCTCGTAACCCACCTCCAACAACCATTGGTAATGTGACGACCATAGGCAGATACATCCCCAATCCAAAAGCAGTCCCCATCCCAGTCAATAATTCCATAAAAACACCGATTACAATTCCAACAGTTAATAGGCTCCAAGGTGTTTGACCGCCCAGCATAATTTGTGCGAAAGCTGCGAAAGCATTAGCTTGAGGTGCATATAATATCAGATCACCACGGGCTAAAGCCAATGATAATAATCCTGCAAATAATGCCGCGACAATAGTGCCAGGAATAATCCCAACTAGTTCTGTTTTCATAATATGCATTGGACGGTTTCCAACATACAATCCCGGCTTATAATCTCCAATGACTGTGCCAGACATAGAAATCGCCCCTCCAAAAACAGTGGTTCCAACTAAAGCTAAAACGGCAGTATCACTTTCACTTAAACCGATTGCTTTGAAAATTAAAACGAGCATTAGAAGAACAATAAAACTAGTTCCAGAAACAGGCTCAATACTGGTTTCACCCATGACTTTTACTGCGATTGCACCTAATGCAAAAGTTGTCAAACATAAAACTAACGAGAAAATAAAAGAGGCAAAGAAACCAAATTGAGTAGCAAAGGTAAGCGTAATTCCAATTAAGGAAACGAGCAATAGAACTGGGATATGACTAATTGGCCATTCATACCATCCCTTCCCTTCAATGTAATCTTTTCTTGCAGCATCATCACTTTCGCCTTTGAAAATATCTATAACGTCTGAAGCTGTAGTTTTGAAAACAGGTGCCATTTTCAATAAACCTGTAATTCCTCCGCCTAAAATGGCTCCAATAGCCATCGGTCTAGCTACATAGCTATACGACATAATTGAGCCGATAGGAGAAAATTGACTCACTGAATGATAATTTCCATCAAGTGGATAGTAGAAAGGATAATCATACTGATATGCCAATGGCGTTACGATAAACCAGGTAAAAAAGGTCCCTAAACTAACTAGTAATGCAACACGGAATCTCATGAACCAACCAATTGCCCCCATCATAGGAGTTAATTCAAATCCTAACCAGGTATAGTTAGTAATGGGATTGCTCATAGGCACCATCAAATCTGCACCATCATACCATTCAGTATTTTTAGAAGCTGAAGTTAAAACTGAATTTTTAACTTCGGTTCCTGCAGCATCATAAGTACCAGTTCCTAAGATAGGCCAGTCTCTTAAGAAAGTAAAGAACATGACTACGGCAGTTGAAATTCCTACAAGTCGGATAGAGTGCATAGCGCCTTCCATACCACCTTCTTTGGAAGTTTCTCCTGCAATATCCATTAATTTAATATTTGCTTCAAAACCAGGAAGAGGCAATGGATCCTCTACTAACCAAACTCTTCTAAAAATAATAAAGTAGAGGCAGCCTAAAAATCCGCCAAGTATAGAGGCAATCATAGCTACTCCAGCTAAGGCCCAAGAATCAGGTAAAAGTAATGAAGAATCAACCAGATAACTACCATTCATTTCATATTTAGGTGAGTATGCCAATAGATAAATTGCAGGATAAGTGAAAACAAATCCAGTACAAACCATAGAAGCTCCGGTTGAAGCCGATGCAGACAGATTAACTTCACCAGGAGACCATCTTAGAGCCATTGCAGAAAGATAAGCTACATACCAAGAACCAGAGACAATCATTCCAACTTTTAACCCGACATATTGATTAATTATTGCAAAGAGAATACCAATTACTAATCCTAGAAGCATTTGGTTCCATTTCCATTTAGTGGTTCCAAACCCATCACGTTTATTTTTTTCTTCTAAATATTCCTCTAAAACTTCAGTATTAAAATTTGCATACATCTCAGTGTCGAAATAATCCAAAGTACCTTTTTCAATAGCTTTCAAACCTTCAGGCGTGGGCGTTTGGCGATATGCTGAAGTACGAACCTTACTCATCTGATACAAGTAAACGAAGCCCACTGGGTATAATACAATATTGTGTATAAATTTACAGTAGGAACCTTTAAAGAATGGTCACAAGTTCAAAAGTAGATGCATAGACTCTCGAGGGGCATATTAACCGTCGCTTTTTTTGCAGTAATCATGCTATCTCAATCAGCTCAAGCCGAGGAATCTGATGATTTCAATGCTTTAGATTTATATTTTTACGGAGATTTAGATAATGGCGATGGCAATATTTCTACAAGAATGCCAACCTCAGATACAGATACTCAGAGCGATTGTCCTCAAGAGGGTAATAGGCTGTCTTGGCCAGGACAAGATAGACAATGGCAAGACGTGGGCACTTGGGAAATTGAGATGCAAACACCAGGAGAAGTAGCATCTGGAGATTATACTTTTACAATATGGGCAAACTCAACTCAAGGAACTGTTGAAGATGTTCAGTTTAGGATAACAATCGATATCGGTGATTCTGGCGGCATCACGGAAACATCACAGTCCAAGACGATTACAGATTCGAGTGAATATGCAACTCGCTTTGACATCAATTTTGACATATCTAACGCTAGTTTTAGCAATCCTGATGTGAGCAATGATGATGACTTTACCATTGATTTAGAATATTCTGGAGGAGATCCTGGGGAAAATCCCCTTACTGGTGGTTCACCAACAGAGCAGATAGTAATTTTAACTTCTAGTGCCGAGCATCCTGCAGGAATAGGCAATCTTACAATAAATCATTACAAGGCTTTATTTCCAGAGATAGTTGTAGAAGATTTCTCAGAGCGTGTATTTGTTAAAACACAAGTACGAAGTGCGTTCGGAGTTTCAGATATCGATTCAAATGATTGGACTTTAGGCGTTTATGGACTTTCATCAGGCAACCAAGGCTTAACTGCAGATTTTAGTATGAAATCCCTAAATAATGACACCCATGAAGTTTCATTCTATTGGTATTATAATCAAGATTTAGCCATAAGTGATACTTACCATTTCTTTATTCAAATAACAGACATTCAACAAAATAAATGGGAAGTTGAATCTGATGAAGATGTATACCTGGTCATCCATGGATATGAAATTGATAATTACATAGGTTCAGGAGACATTCAAATTAACAATCAAACTGGCGTTTCTAAAGTTCAGGCAGGAAGTTCTTTCACAGTAGACATTACTGTATCAGCACAGGGCGATCCACTGATTTCCTATAATCCAATTCCTATCTCAGTTGTTTGGGTTTCTGGAACAAATGAGATTGTTTTGTATGAAACGGCTGTTTTTGCAAAACCAGGCGCATCAACGACCATATCATATCGGCACACATTTGAAGAAAATGGAGAATATTTAATTAAAGTTATAATAGATAGAGGAAATCTGGTTGCCGAATCGAATGAAAATAATAATGTTGCTGAATATTTATTAATCGTAGATAAGCCTGAAAAAGAAGACATGCTTCAGTCTATAATAGACAATATTACTGGCGGAGGAACAACTTCAATGCTATTGCTGGTATCTGTAGCATCTATTATATTGGCAGTTTTATTCATTAATCGTAACAAAACAGTTACTGATTTTGAATGGGAGGAAGATGATGAATTCTGAAATGGAAATACGCGGATATAAACCAGCCGACGAAACTTTTTATGAGTACAAAGATGAAGACGAAACTCCACGCGGTACCCATTATCAAAAGATAGATGATGAAGATATTGAAGCTTCAACTATAGGGCGCTATGCTGAAACTAAAGATTTCAAACACTGGCCCTTCAAAGTAGGTAATGCAATGACCAATAACGTTCCCGATGAAGTCCAACATAAGGTTGATGATGGCGGCAGTGGCGGTTATGCTACAATGGATCAGTTTATGAAAGAAGATAGTGCTAAAGAGCAAGCGTGGGTTGAAAGAGAAAACGAGAGTATCTTATCTCTAGCAATCAATAATTGGTTTGGTTTGAAAGGTTATATCATGTCTTTCTTTCCTAAGAAAGAAAATTAGAGCATTTATCGTTTAGTTTCTAATAATATTTTTAAACCAGGAAATCGATTAAGTTCAAATAAATTAGTTTTTTCTTTTTTCTTTATAAGATCTCTCGGGCGCAACCAATCAAATTCGTGCACATTTTCCCATACAGGCTCTAGAGAAGCTAGAAAATCTTTCAATTCTCTAGCCATTTCTAATTCCATCTTCAGTAATAGAGACCAAAGCTTCATTTTCAGGTAAATGCGGTGAATCCACAAGCCTGCACACACGTTTACCGGCCTTTCCTCTCCTTAGATATATTCTAAATTTAGAGGTGTGGCCTACAATGTTGCCGCCAATTGGTTTTGTAGGATCTCCAAAAAAAGCGGCAGGATTAGAGGATACTTGATTAGTTACTACAACTGCAGCATTATGCAAATCTCCAAATCGAGCCAATTCTTTCATGTGAGCGCTGATTTTACCTTGTCTATCTGAAAGAGTTCCTCGTCCTATATATTCTGCACGGAATGCTCCCGTCAAAGAATCCACAGCTAACATTCTAATTGGTTTTGTTTTAGCGATTTCATTTACTTTTTCAACCATCAACATCTGCTGATGGGAATTATATGCACGTCCAACATGTATTTTGCTTAAAACCTCATCAGGATCCAAGTCAAGCGCTTTTGCCATAGAAATTATTCTTTCCGGTCTAAATGTATTTTCAGTATCAATGATTGCAACATCGCCACCCAATCCGCCTTGCTCTATCGGTAAAGTTGCATTCACAGCAAGTTGCAAGATAAATTGCGTCTTTCCTGAACCATATTGTCCATAGAATTCAGTGATTGATTGTGTTTCAACACCTCCTCCTAATAATTCATCAAATGTACTAGATGATGTTGTGAGCTTGTCTACCGTGGCTCGTTTTTCCATTAATTCAGTTCCTGTAAGGAAAGAACCAATGTCTGCTGCTTTTCGCGCTTCGAGTACAAATTTAGCACAGGATTCTTTTCCAATGCCAGTAGCATCAGAAAGAGTTCCCGGTGCTTGCGTTCCTATTGCTTCTAAAGTGTCATATCCTGCTTCTCGAAGTTTATCTGCGATAGCTGGACCGACACCTGGAAGATCTTCTACAATTTTTATTTTTACTTCACTCATTTTATGCCTCCTTATAGTGGTTGAATCTAGGTTGATAGATTAAGCCTTGATCTGTCAAAGAGTCAAGAATTTCATCTAACATAGGCCCATCTATCCCTTCCATTGAGATTGCAATACCTAGATCATCATAGTAAATCCCATCTCCTTCATCCATTTTTCGAATTAAGGCCAGTGTCTTCGCTTCATTATCATCTGATTTTTTATTATCAGTTACTTTTTCAGTTTGAATTTCTTCTTTTGGTTTGTCTTCTTTAGGAGTTTCTACTGCTTTAGTTTCTTCAACATTTTCTCCTGCAGGTTCGAATTCTCCTGTGAAATCACCTTCAGGCGATTCGATTTCTCCGCCCGCTAAACGCGTTAAGCAGTTATACAGTAGGGCTTGATAATTTTCAAGAGCTATATTTTGGTAAAAGTCCTTTGAAAGTTTTATTCCATCTATTTCGCGATCATTAAGTTTTAGTTTTCCGAATTCTTCTTCATCATCAAATGTCTTTGTTGCCTTTATTCGAAGCATAAGCGCATCACACGCTCTTACGGCCCAGTGATTCACTTCATTCATTGTTACTGCACGGATGCTTTCAGGTTGAACACTTACATATGTTCTCTCACTGTCTTCAGGAGTGCGTGCTCGAACTTTACCCACGCAAAGAACGGGAACTCCAATTTCAAGTTTTGATAAAGCTGCCGCACCTTCAGGATTATATTGTCCGGCTTGCAGATAGTAATAGTCACCATTTGGATCAATCACTCTTGCAGTGTAGAAGGGGTCGTCTTCACTTCCTCTATTTTCAATTTGGTCTAATACACCAGCAATTAGAACTCGTGAAAGTTTTCCTCCAATTTCAGAAATTAGATAAGTTGGCGAGTACTCGCGATCTTCCACATGTTTTTCAATTGATGAAGATAGCTCTTGAGCTAATACTAGAACTCCGGGTTCTCTTCGTTGTGCCATTTAGCCCTCCAAAGCAGCTAAGAATTGTCGAGCAACACTAGGAACATCGATTTCTGTTGCAGGTTCACAACTTCTTGCAAAGAAAGATAAGCCATATTCATCAGATCGTGCAAACCCCCTTAATTTCAAAGGTTTGAGAAGTAATGCATCTTCAATTTCTTCAACCAAAGCTTCTGGTCCGAAATTTTCTTTAACAAATTCGAGACAGGAATCAAGACTACGCCCCAATAATTTCTCAGTTATCTCTCGATTCAA
This sequence comes from Methanobacteriota archaeon, assembly GCA_014240255.1. Classification (GTDB taxonomy): domain Archaea; phylum Thermoplasmatota; class Poseidoniia; order MGIII; family CG-Epi1; genus CG-Epi1. Next base: position 12,973 of record JAAZXG010000017.1, on the reverse strand, counting down.
ATACGCAGTACAAGATCCAGAACCATCATCAAAAATCATTTTTATTCTAAGATCAGGAGTTGCATTTTTACGATCGTCTCCATTTCTAACAAGTCGATTAGTTTCTTTATCCCTGAATATTAATCCGCTTCCTTCACGTATGTTAAAAACATGACCTTCTACAACTGCATCAGAGGCGCCATTACGCTCATCTAATTGAGATAAAGAGTACATAACTCCATTTTCATATTCTTGTAAAGATGGTAATAAATCATCTTCAATATCTACAAATTTAGTATATTCTCCAAATTGTAAATCAGGACCATTGAATTCTTTTACATATGCATTTTCAATTTTATATGTTTTTCCAGCAATAATATTGTGATCTTCCCAAGAAGTGAAACGGCAGGTTCCAGTATTATCTCCCACAGTCCCTCCAAAGATAGTTTTAGGCTCATTTTTTACAGTAATTTTTCGTGTTTCAACATCGATTACACGTAATTTAACAGAGACATTACTCATTCCCGGCTTTAGATCGACTAATTCAAATTCTTGTCCAGGCTGTGAAGCTTTACTTTTCATAACTCCCAAATCTAAACTTTCTAAGTCTTTATCTTCTATTTTTTTGATACTGCCTTCATTTATATTTAAAGTGATAATATCATTCCAGCTCTTTGAATATGCATTCAGAACTTCTATGGTGTCTCCACTTTCAAAATCAAAAGTATCACTCCAATAAGAATACCTCATACGCATAGTCGAATCACCAACTTCACCTTCGAAAAGAACTTTTTGAGCTCCTTCTTTAGTAGTAATTTCTTTTCTGAATACAGATACAAGTTTAGCTTTAAACTGGATATTGTTTTCACCAGGTTTAATTTGTGCCAATAATTTTTGAGCATCTACTTGTAAAACATTAGGGTTTCCATAATGTTTTCTTACAATTGATTCTTTGGCCGTTGCCAAATCAATTCCATATTCTTCTACGTATCTTTTTAATTCAGTTATGATTACGTTTCTTTCTAGCTTATCGCCGATTGCCTTGACAATATCGTCGACATGTGTTTCAAAATCCGCTTCGTTCGTTTGCATTTTTGTTGTCCTCCTTGTTCCGATTCGCTGACAAATTCGAATCTATCCATTACTACCACTAAGGGTATATATACTTTTGGGTTTTACCCCTTTTCCCCTAAAAGGGTAAACTCCTAGAACGGGTTTTTAGGTGGCGGCGAAGCATTATAATGGACCCCCTCGTCGTAAAGATAGGTGATAATTTGAAAATAGATGAGCTAACGCCAAGAACTGGTCGCGTTAATATGCCGGTTAAAGTTTTGAGTTTAGAAGAACCCCGTTCAATGGACAACGGTACTGTGATTTGTGAAGGATTAGTCGGAGACGAAACAGGCACAGTGATCATGAGCTTTTGGAATGATGAATGTGAAACTGTAGAAAACGGAATGACTATTAATCTTAAAGATGCTAGAGCAAATTTAGTAAGAGGGCACATGCGGCTTAGTTTAGGTAAAAAAGGAAGTATGGATATATCTGAAACTTCTCTTGAATCAATAAAGGAAAGTATTAATCTTTCAGATTTAGAATACGAAATGCCTAGATTTGGAAGGGACGGAGGAGGTCGAGGTGGACCGCGTGGAGGTTCCCGAGGGCCGCCAAGTCGTTGGGGTATTCTAATGAAACTAAAAAGAGATACAGGAAATAAGAAATATTTCAATAGAGATGATATGTCTAAAGAGCAAATTGAAACTGCCATTAAGGAAATGGGAGGCGAGTAACCCTGGCAAGAAGAGGGAGACACCGGCGCCGAGGACCAACCAAAGCCCAGCCCCCTCAACGAAAAGATAAGAAAGTACAAAAAAGAAATAAGCCAAAGGCAATGTTGAATGAAGGTCGCCGAACTGAGTTATTATATTTCATGCGAGAAATAGTATTGGAAGCAGGCGTTTCAGAAAAATTGGCCGAACCTTTCATGGCTTCTTTAGCAGCGAAAGGCGCTAGAGAATCAGTAAGTAATGCAATGGAATTTTTAGATTCTAAGATCGATGAAGGATTTATTTCAGAAGACGCCAGAGATCCAATTAGAAAGGTAATGAGAAGATTTACAAAAATTCGTTGATATGGAACTTCCAAATAGAAGCAAACTATCAAAATATTGGAATTTAAATCCCGAGACAGTTTTTCTTAATCATGGCTCTTTTGGAGCTTGCCCAAGTTCTGTTCTTGAGTATCAAAATAAATTAAGAATAGAACTCGAGAGCGATCCAGTACATTTTTTTGATATTACATCGAAAAAATTATGGGCCGAAGCAATAAAGAATTTTTCAAAATTTATCAATGCAGATAAAGAAGGATTAATTTTTGTTCCAAATGCAACATCAGGAGTTAACACAATTTTACGTTCATTAGATCTAAATTTAGGAGATGAAATACTTGTTCTAGATCATGCTTATCAAGCTTGTTGGAATACGGTTGATTTTGTCACTGAAAGATCTGGCGCAAAGACAGTTATTGTACCTTTACCTTATCCTATCGAAAGCCCTGAAGAGGTAACTCAAACAATTCTGAATTACGTTACGGAAAAAACAAAATTAGCTTTGATTGATACAGTAACAAGTCCAACAGGCATTAGATTGCCCTTTGAACAAATCGTAAATGAACTCCAATCCAAAGACATTGACGTATTATTAGATGCAGCTCACGGACCCGGAATAGTTCCATTGGATTTACAAAAACTTAAACCAGCTTATGCTACAGGCAATGCCCACAAATGGTTGTGTACGCCTAAAGGTTCAGCATTCCTTCATGTTAGGGAAGATAAGAGAGGACAGATTCGCCCACTTTCTATTAGTCATGGAGCTTCGGTAGATGGAACTAAAAATGAAAGAATACGTTTAGAATTTGATTGGACAGGAACTCAAGACATAACTCCGTGGTTGTGCATTCCTAAAAGTATAAAATATGTTGGAAGCCTAGTAGATGGAGGATGGGAAGAAATCATGGAGCATAATAGAAATTTAGCACTAGAAGCTCGGAACATAATTCTTGAAGTGCTAAAAACTCCAAAAATATGCCCAGATTCAATGATTGTGGGATTATCGGCCGTAGCTTTGCCAGGAGAAGGAGTTGCTACAAAATCAGTATTAGAGCCAGACCCCCTTCATACATTGCTCTTTGAAAAATATAATATCCAAGTTCCAGTTTTTAGTTGGCCACATCACAATAGACGATACCTCAGAATAGCATCTTATCTATACAATTCGTTAGAAGAATATAGTTTTTTGGCTGAAATACTAAAAAAAGAGTTTTGACCGGACATTTTTAAAACAGGCAAATCTGGACACAATTCCTATGAATTCGGATGACGATAAATTTGAGGATTTGCCAGAAGCCGAATTAGAAGAAGAAGAATTATCTGAAAGTGAAGAATTTGAAGAGGAAGAAATAGACCCAGATGCACCACTTCGTCAACCGATTGTAGCAGTACTAGGCCATGTAGATCATGGAAAAACCTCACTTCTTGATTATGTAAGAGGCACCACAGTTGTGAAACGGGAAGCTGGATCTATAACACAACATATAGGCGCTACAGAAGTCCCTTACGATACTGTTTCTAAGATATGTGGACCACTTTTGAAGGATGGAACAACAACATTACCTGGCTTACTTTTCATAGATACGCCAGGCCATCACTCATTCACAACATTAAGGTCAAGAGGCGGAGCTTTGGCAGATTTGGCAATATTGGTAGTAGACATAACAGAGGGGTTTAAGCCTCAAACCATTGAATCTATTAATATTCTCAAACAGCAGAAAACTCCTTTTATTTTAGCATTGAATAAAGTGGATAAATTACAAGGATGGATAACCAATTCCGGTTCATTTTTAAAAAACAATTCAAATCAAAGTAATTTAGCAAAACAAACTTTCCAAAATAGGATGTATGAAATTATAGGTACACTTGCCTCTCACGGCTTTGATTCAGCTCTTTTCTCAGAGATAGAAGATTTTCAAAAAACAATTGCCTTAGTTCCAACATCCGTCAAAGAGACTGGCGAAGGAGTTCCAGAATTATTTATGATTTTAATGGGACTTGCACAGAGATATCTACGAGGTAAGTTGTTACTAGATTATGGTTCTTCAGAAGGTACAGTCATTGAAATCAAAGAAGAAAAAGGACTAGGAAAAACATTGGGCGTTATAATTTACAACGGCATTCTAAAATCATCAGATACATTAATAATAGGTGCACAACCAGAACCTATAGTTACAAGAGTAAGAAGTTTACTACAACCCAAGCCTTTGGATGAAATAAGAGATCCAAGACAACAATTTGATAATGTAAAAGTTGTCGGGGCGGCAGCAGGGTTGAAAGTCGTAGCCCCTAATATTGAAGGAGTAGTTGCAGGAGCTCCATTTTACAGCGCAGAAACCGACGAAGAGATAGATGAAGCTTTAGACAAGCTTACTGATTCGATGAAGTCGAATGTAAAATGTACTGATGAAGGAGTAGTAATTAGAGCTGATGCAATTGGCTCCTTAGAAGCATTAGCTTATGAATTATCTGCAGCAGGAATACCTATTGTGAAAGCTTCAGTTGGTGACGTATCACGGAGAGATGTCGTAACTGCAGATCCTTCCGATGAAGAATATAGATCCATTCTGGCTTTCAATGTTAAGATACACCCTGACGCAAAGAATGAGTTATATGAGACTGGAGTAACACTATTCGAATCAGATATTGTCTACAGACTTTTAGAAGATTACCAAGAATGGAAAGAAACGATTAAAGATAAACAAGCTCAACATTTGAGAGATGATTTTGCCCATCCAGGCAAGTTTGAAATATTGGAAGGCCATACCTTTAGGACTCGAGACCCTGCCGTTGTTGGAGTAAGAGTATTGGGCGGGCGGATTGCACTAAATCAAGGGGTTTTACGCGATGACAATGTTGTAGTTGGCCATATCAAATCATTAAGATCTGGCGACCAAGTTCTCAAAGAAGCAATTCAAGGCGATGAAGTTGCAGTTGCAATTAACAATGTAACAGTTGGCAGACAAATATCAGAAGGTGATGCTCTGTATATCGAAATGGACGAACGAGCTATTTTAAAAATCCGTGAAGCAGGCATAAAATTGAGCTTTATTGAAGAAGATATAATAACAGAAATGCAGAAAATTAAGAGAAAAGATCAACCTTTTTGGGCAAGATAAGTTTAGTAATCAATTTGCCCGTAATAGCGGAATAATCTTTTTCCAATAGGAATATTATTTTGATATTTTTTAATTTCTTTTCCATCCATTTCGCCCATAGCTAATTTTAAGGAAAGATAAGGCGGACAATAATTATCGGAATAAATATATGTAGAAACTCGGGGATTTATTTCCATTAATACGCCACCTCGCGTACTAATATCAACGCAATAATCCGTAGGAAGATATTTCATTACATTTTTTGCATATTCAATAGCCGAATCATCTTTTATGAGTTCATAGTTCATTCCAAGTCCCGATGCAAAATTCATTCTAAGTTTAACTGAACAAACTAAAATATCTCCCTTATTTGATACGGGATCTATTTTGAGTTCATCACCATCTAAGTACTCCATAATCATTAGTTCAGGAATCTTTTTTCCGGCAACAGTATTTTTTAATTCATCCATCGATATAAATTTAGCAAAGGGCCGCCCATTGAATAATAAGTCATAGCGATCAGATTTTTCAGTCATCACTCGGACCCCTCTTGCCCCTTTCCCTTCAGGTGGTTTGAATACAATATCTTTATCAGGATACCCAAGTTTCAAAGCTGCCTTCTCCAATTCTTCAAATGATTGAACCAGATAGTATTTTGGAACTTCTATTTTTCCTTTAAAATGTTCATACATCAAGAATTTATTTTCACAAATACTTACTAATTCATGTTTTGACGCTAGAAGTTTACAATATTTTTTTATTTTTGAAGCTGCTTTTGATAAATGAAACATTTCCCATGAAGTTTGAGGAAAGACAATATCAATACTGTGTTTTTGAACAAGTTCTACTATTGAATCAACATAATTTTCTTCGTAAGCCCAAGGAACGATTGCAAAATCATCACAAATCCACTTTCCAATGGCTTGTTCAGTAGCATTTGTTCCTAAAATAAAAATATTAGGTTCTTGTTTTTTAAGATTTGTAATTAGGGCATGGGCGCCCGGACATCCAACTCCAGTCAGTAGAACTCTCACATTTCCTCACTAGACTTGTCTTCTAACAAGTTTTTGTATACTTTCAGTAGCTTTTTTTCTTGGAGTTCCCAAGCATAATTCATTTTGAAAGCTTTAAATCCATTTTCACCCATTTCTTTCCTAAGTCTTTTATCATTTGAAAGTTTTGTGAGTGCATTAGTCCATTCTTCAGACACAAGTCCACAATTATATCTCTCAACAATTTTTTTCCTTGTGTCGTACGGACCTACAATTACAGGTATTTTGTACCCCATCGCATCTAATAATTTTTTAGGAAGCGCATAATCTCTTAGTCTCCTATCGACATAATGCCCCACGATAAGGATGTCGCAAGCTGCATAACATTCATTCATCATACTATAGGGGAGAGGACCAGTAAATTTTGCATTGGCACCTTTTTCTTCTGCTATTTTTTCTAATTCCTTAACCATTTCGTTGTATCCGCTTCTTCCTTTAGGAGGCCCTCCAACAATTAGTAAGCTAAGTGCATTAACTTTAGAAGCCGAATCGATTATTTCTTCCAGAATAGGTTTTCTTAATCCTCCAATATATCCTGCTATAATTCCATCTAAACCAAACCTATGGTTATCTACTGGCTGTTGAACAACTTCTAGAGGCTCTGAATTGTACAGAACAGTACCGCCACCTAATCGCACGGCCAATTCATCTGAGACAGTTAAAACAGCATCTGCTTTTCCAATAAGTTTCTTTTGCTTTCTTTCATAATATTTACCAATAAACCAATTCTGCACAATCTCCATTTTTGGCCAATCTTCATGAGAATCAAAAATAACTTTTGCATTTGTAAACTTCTTTACATTTAATGCCACATCTAATACTTCCAAATCATGAGCATGCACAATATCTGGCTTATATTCTTCAATTTTAGTTTCAAGTTGCTTCATAGCTCTTTTAAAACTTCGAACTTTTGAAAAAAAGTTACCTTCCAAATCTTCAAATATCCTAATAACTCTAATGCCATTCCTTTCTTCCTCCCACTTTGTAGTATACTTATCCATACGCCTTGCCCAGCAGAATACAGTTACTTCAAATCCAGAATTCACGAGACTAGTAGCTTCACGATAAACACGGGTATCTTCATTCGGTATCAAAAGGTCATGACCTAAGACCATAGCTATGCGTTTCATATAATTTGATCTAACCTCACTTTAATCGTTTCAAACCCTTCAGCAAAATCACTTGCTAGTTGTATTCCTCTCATCTTAACAACAGACCTAAAGAACTTCTCATTAAAATAGGGGTTGTGCTTTTGGCTGTCATAGCAGTCCAATGCTAAAATCTTCTTTTTGATATGTCGTTCTTTAAGCGGGATAAAGCAATTTAGAGAAACGGTTAAGTTATTCCATGGTAACTCGTAACCTAGAAGAGTACAATTTCTGAAAGCTCTTTTAGCTTCTTCAGTTACAACGCCATGATCCTGATGTATGTCAGTAGTTGTTGGTGTAAAAACGACATCGTATTGAATAGATTTTGAGTGATCATAAAGGGCTTGTAAAATATCTTGACGATCTCTTGGAAAGAAACGAGTGTAAAAATCTAGAATCTCATGAGTTACACCCATTATTTTACTTGATTTGGCAGCTTCTTCAACAAGGTTTGGATATCTTTCAGCAACAGCACTAAAATAAATAATATGAACCTCCCATCCTTCTTCTATCATTTTAGCAATAGTGCCCCCACATCCCAATTCAGCATCATCAGTATGAGGACTTAAAACAAGAGCTTTTTTCTTACGAGAATATTCATTTTTAGAATTAACCGAATCTCTTAAAACTTCACTAATATTTTGGTTATTTTTTTTAGCCCGTTGTTTCAATATTTTCCAATCAGTGGCAAATTCTTCAGTAATTGTGAACAAATATTGTTCAGGTTTCTGACCTTTCTTCCAAACCATAGATTATATATGTTTAGATATAGGGTTATATAACCTTTCCTTTGGTCTTCTTGTGAAAGAGATAATTATCACTAATTTTGAAGGTGTTTACGAACCTGCCGAAGATTCTTGGTTAATCTCAAGACATATTCCTAAATCTGAGGGAAATGTATTAGAAATTGGAAGTGGCACAGGTATCATCTCAATTCATTTAGCTCAAAGGGGCCATCAAGTTACAGCTGTGGATTTGAATCCCAAAGCGGTTGAAGCCACTAAATTTAATGCTAAAAATAATAATGTAAAGATTGAAGTTCTTGAAGGAAATATGTTCAATCCAGTTAAGAATCGAAAATTTGATATGATTGTTTGTAATCCCCCCTATCTTCCACCATCTGATGATTATAATGATCCAGAGTTGGCTTTAGCAGTAGAAGGCGGACCTAGCGGTTCTGAATTTACAATAAAGCTTCTCACACAAGCAAAAAATTATCTTAATCCAAACGGATCAGTATATATGATATTATCAAGCCGAATGAAAGAGTTCGAAGTAGATTGGAAAAGGAAAGTGATCAAGCAAGAAAAATATTTCTTTGAAAGATTAAATCTGCTTCACTTTTTCTGATTTATTAAGCGAAGATAATTTTAGCATTCTCATTAAAATCTGTCCGAAAGGTAATGAAAGAGCTGAATAAACTAGGATTGAATGGGGCAGAATCCATAATCGGTCTGTTAAACTGTAATTAGGTTCCCATGGTAAAGACATAACTTTTAAATCCATTCTATCAACAAAATTATTTTCACCAAAACACAACCAGAAGATAATTGGCATAGCTATCAGCATAGTAAACATCATAGGACGCATTTGATTAGACATCATTTCACTTTGAAGAACCATTACTTGAGGCTGCATAGTCATTAATTTATTCAAACGAGCATTATTTCCACTTCTGCGAGCTTCACTCATCTCTTTGTTATAAGCTGCCATTTTAGTTTGAATTTCAGCTACTTTCTCCCAGTCAATAAGCATGTGCCGAATAATTGTAGTTAGAGAAATCATTAAAACTCCAGCAAATAGAAATGTTAGGACAGGATATCGATGTTCAAAACCTATCTGAGGTTCTAGAATGTTTGCGGCCAAATTCCCCATCCCAACTCTCATTTCAGGATTTATTAAAATATAAATCATAAAAAGCATTGTGAGTAACATGCCCCCCATAGCTGGAGGTTGGACCTCTTCTTCGGAATCGTTTTTTTCACTCACTTACTCAAAACCTTCCTAAATTGTTCAACCGCAATCTCAATTTGGTTATCATGGTTTTCAACTATAGAAACAGTAGCTCCCACAATAGAGGCTGCCGTCTCAGCATAATCACGATTCACTTTCTGATGCATATCAATATCATCAGCATCTCTCATTCTAGACGGATCTTTAGATCTCCTTCCTGCAATTTCCTGTGCAGTAGCTTCTACTAGAACAATAATATTTGGTTTTAGAGCACTTATAGTCCACTCAGGCAAGCCAGGCATGTATCCGGAGGGTGTAAGGATAGAAGCATGCGTATCGACCACTACATCTCCCATTTGAGAGATTCTTTCTCCAGCTTGCTTTTGTAATGATTGTTGTTTTTCAATAGGTAGTTTTCTCATATCGTCTCGATTTTCTACGCCTTCTTTCTGTGCCTCTTCAAACATAGTACTGCCAAAATTCACAATCTTATATCCATAATCTTGTGCTGCATTCATAACGGTACTCTTACCCACACCAGGTACTCCTGTAACTATTACAACACTCATTATTTACCTAATCTATTGGGTTTTTTTAGGCTTTCTGGTAGTTTTACAAATGTTGCAGGACATCCTTTAGCCAGATGCCAAGCCGGAACATTTTTTGTTACAACTGAACCTCCAGCTACAAATGAACCTTGGCCAAGAGTTATCCCTGGCATTAGTGTTGCATTTGCCCCTACGGTAACATCATCTTCAATAGTTATTCTCTCTAATAAATATTCAGTTCTAAGTGGAGTTTTATCATTTGTAAGTGTGGCATTTGGCCCTAGAAAAACACGATTACCAATTTTACTCCCTGTAGGGATATAAGCTCCAGTTTGAAAACTACAATTACTTCCAATTTCACAATTATTGTCAATAACAACATTAGTTCCGATTAAGCAATTATCTCCTATGACTGTCTTTTCACGTACTAAAAAATTATGCCCTGTTCTAGTATTGCTTCCAAGCTTTGCCGTTGAATAAATCGCCCCTGGCCTAATCTTGGAATTATCTCCAATTTCACATCCCGTTATACTATCAGGATTAGTGTTTAGTAAATCTAATTCAGTATTATGAGGATAACCAATTAATGCATTAGAATCAATAAAGCAAGAATTACCGATTTTAGAATTACCGAAAATTGGCATTACTCCTCGCCAAAGAAGCTTCGAAGAACTGGATGCATTTCCATCATTTGTTCTTTTCCAATCTGTTCATACATTCTAATCATAATTCCGACAGTAAGTAGCACACCAGTACCAGAGGATTGCCCCACAGTCCCAATCATATCAGCTCCTGCAGCTAAGAATCCTACCATTGCTCCACTGAATACAGTTACGGTAGGGATGTAACGTTCTAAAACCTTTTCAACAATTCGTGGATCTCTACGGAATCCTGGTATTTGCATTCCCGAACCTTGTATTTGTTTAGCCACATCAGCAGGCCCCATATTGGTCGTTTCAATCCAGAATTTAGCAAACACAATAGACCCCAAAACCATAATTCCCATATAAACCACGATATGAGCTACAAGTTGCCAAGGTTCATGGCCCCCTAGATACTGGCCATATTTCTCAGGACTTACCAATGGAAGGAACCAATCTTGTAAACCAGCTAAACGATTAACATAGTATGCCAATCCCATAGTAGGTACTGGATTACTTCCATCCGTTGTATCAAAAGCACCAAGCCTCCAATTATGTCCGAATATAGGCCATGTAGACATCGTTGGATGCGACCAGAAAAGAAGTGCAAACATATTTACGTTTGCCAATAAAGCGGCCATTAAAATAACCGGAATATTACTAGCATAAATTAAACGAATAGGATATCTTCCTCTAGCGCCTCTTACTTTTCCATGAGCCAAAGGTAATTCAATTCTTGAAGATTCAACATATACGACTATAAAGAAAACAACTAAAGTACCAAGTAATGCCACAAGAGGGTTTGGAGGTGCCAATAGTATGGCCTCATACCCACCATTGCTCAAATCAGAAGTTGATGAATTTTTAAGATACCATAAAATCATTGGGAAAGTTCCAGAAGGCGTATCAGTTTGACTTCCAGGTGCAGGCTCCCAATTTAGAGTTCCAGTGAATATAGCTTGTGAAACACCGGCAGCGATGAATAATGAAATACCCGAACCAATACCCCATTTCGAAACACTTTCGTCCATTAGAAAAACTAAGTATGATCCGATTGCTAATTGAGTAATAATAGTCATACGGGCCCAAGTGAGTCCAACATCGCTAACGATGGCAGCACTAGGTTCAAGGAAACCAAAGACTTGAGGTACAGATTCTACTATAATCATTACGATAACTAGAACTTTCTGAGTTCCTTGATAGATCTCCTTATCCTTTGGATTTTGTAAATTTAAATTTATGATTTTTGCACCTGTAAAAAGTTGCATAATAATACTGCCAGTAACAATAGGGCCAATCCCCAAATGCATCAAACTACCACTAGCTCCAGCTAGAATTGCTCGATATTGACTGAAAAGATCAATAGTTTCTCCTCCAAGGCCATATATTGCTACATTTGTCATTGCAAAATAAACAATTAAGATAGTCAAAGTCCACGTCATTTTGGTTCTAAAATGGACGTGCCCATCTGGTTTCTTTATGGTAGGCATTCGGCCTATTATGGGTTTAAGTCCGTGTAATTTAGATCCTTCTCCTGAGTAAGAAGCACCCATGTATACTAACCAAGTTAGCACCACAAAACCAACCCCCATCAATGTACCTGCTACAGTTTCAGGACTTTTCCAATTATACCAAAGGACATAAAGAAGAATCATAAAAAGACAAGGGCCGAGAGCCTGTCTTGGGTTTCTAGGAATATCGTTTTCAGCCATTCAAGATCTCTCCACCAGCTGCCTCAATTTTTTCTACGGCTTTTGCAGAAGCTGCACTAATCGTAAGTTTATATGATTGTTTGGTAGAACCAGTACCGAGTAATTTATCATACCCCATACTTTGTAAATTAAGCGAAACAGTTTTCCCTTTTTTTGTTGCAATACCTTCAGCAATCCAAGCATCACACATCTCTTCTATAGTTTTTAAATTAATTGAATTATTTGCATGAACTACAGATTGTGGCCTTTTGAAACCGTGAGCGCCCCAAACCCGTCCAACACGTTCATACATTATACGCTTCGTTTTGTGACATCCGGCATTTCCACGTCCACCTCTAAGACCAGCTCCTCGGCCTTTCTTGTGTCCTCTTCCACGTGTGCGGCTGGGCTTTAGTGCCTTACGCCTTGGCATATTGCATTCTCCTAATTAATATGTTAATTTTGTCACCACGATAACCGAGAGCTCCCCCTTCCTTAAAACTACGTTTTATTCCCTCATATCCTTTACGGGGTGGATGTAATCTAAAAAGAGGTTTTAATGCAGGAACATCTCGCATTACAGTTTTTCCTTCTGTAAGGGATTTTGCCAAAGCTTTAATTGTCTTGAAGGAAGATTCCTTTAATTCAGTTTTAGTATAACTCTTATTGCCGCTAGTTTTACCCGAACTTTCAAGCATTAATTGAGTAGTATCTACATCAACTTCTCCCCAAGTTACATAATCTTTGATAATATTC
>JAAZXG010000016.1 GCA_014240255.1 Methanobacteriota archaeon | reverse complement strand
AAGATAATCCCCAGAAAATCATACCAACAAATAGTAAAGATTGTTCATGTTGGCCGAACAATACCTCTGAACTTTTGAGCCAATTCCATTGTTCTACAAGATATATGAAAAATTGGTGATTGTCCTTGAAGTATTACTATTGAATTAGCAGGTATTTCCAGGTTATCAATTGCATCTTTGACCTCTTGAAATTCAACGGGACGATGCCATGTTTTACGTAATGCTACTGAATCTTTTCTACCAATATCTGGGAGAACAATTAATTGCAACCTACCTGCGCAACTGGATGTAGTAAAAATATCTGGATGAGAATTAAAGGAATTGAGAACTGAAATAACGCCCTCATCTACAAGACCTTCGGAAAGAGCGTATTCCAACTTTTTCATTGCGTTTGCTTTGTATTGGCTAAATTCCATTATTTGTTTAAGTCCCTCATGAGAGAATTATATCTTGATTTGGAAAGGTAGCCGTCCCGATACAATTTTTTCAATTTCCCTCTTTCATCTTTCTTGTCCTCTACATCCATAAAAATCACTTTTTTCGTTACTTTCTTAACTTTTACAGGAGAATCATCTATCAGATTTCCATTCATATCATACGTAGCCATTGTATGTATTTTTGGACTAGGCTTTCCAATTACAATTATATTACCATTTACATCATATAATTTTTTGTTATTTTTACAGTTGACATCAATCCATTCTGTTTTTTTAATGTCTATCCATTCCACATCATATTTTTTTCCTTGAAACTTACGTGAATTTGCGCTTTCTATTGCAAGCCCTATTACCCCGGCAGCAACTTCAACTGTTCTACCAACTACATGAATAATCTTTATCGTGGTAACGAGCATCTCTAATAGATCTTTTGCCATTATTCACCAACCATACTGACCATCACCTTCCTATTATGAGTTTGGTCTCTGTGTTCCCAAATGTAAATTCCTTGCCAAGTACCCAATGATAGTTTTCCATTAACAATAGGAATAGTTTCAGAAGTACTAGTCAAAGCTGAACGAATATGAGCTGGCATATCATCCTTACCTTCCATATTATGAACGTAAGGAAAATCCTCAGGAGCTAATTTTGAGAAAATAGTTTCAAAATCTTTTCTAACGGAAGGATCATAGTTCTCCTGGATAACTAAACTAGCACTGGTATGTTTGATGAATAAATTACAAACTCCATCTTGAATATTAGATTCACTTACAAAATTCTGAACTTCTTTTGTGATGTCTAAAAAAGATTTAGGAGACGTACAAAATTCTAATGTCCCTTGCGATAACACCATAGTAACTAATTAAGAGAGCCACAAATAAGACTTCATGTTAACAATGATTGGTTTGGGTCTCGGCGGACCGAATTCAATAACAATGGATGGAGTAATTGCTCTAAGCTTATCAGAACACATTTTCTATGAAACATATACCTCACCTATACATTCCGACACACTAGAATGGGTGAGATTAAAGTCACAAAAAGAACCGGTGTACCTTTCTAGAAGTCAAGTGGAAGAACCGAATGAACTAATTAGTTTAGCAAAAAAGACAAATGTATCTTTACTAATTGTAGGGGATGCCTTGTCAGCTACAACACACGTAAGTTTATTATTAGAATGTAAAAAGAACAACATTGAATATCAAGTAATACACAATGCCTCCGTTCTTACTGCTGTTGCAGGTGTATTAGGATTACAGCACTATAATTTTGGACCTGTGGCAACGCTGGTTCTTCCTGAAGGGAATTATAGACCATTAAGTCCAATCGATAAAATAAAAGCAAATATGAAAAATGGTAACCATACATTAGTATTATTAGATATCAAAGCAGACCAACCAGATAAGGAACCTATCTACATGACTGCATCACAGGCTGCATGGCAACTTATCGAAGCTAAATTATCTGGAGAAATAAAAGTGGCCGCTGCCGCTAGAGTAGGCCGAGAAGATCAAAGATTATGGTATGGAAAAATAAAAGATTTAGCAAAGACTGATTTAGGAAATGAACCGCACAGCCTTGTAGTTCCTTCCAGATTACACTTCACAGAAAAGGAATTCCTCGAGAGCCTTGAACCGCTCTAGTTTTAAGCCCCCCTCGAACTAGTTCTTCCTAGATGCAGGGGTGGATAGCACTAGAGAACGGTTCAGTTTTTTTTGGTGAGTCATTTGGTTATGCAAAAACCATAGAAGGAGAACTAGTTTTCAATACATCAATGACTGGATACCAGGAGGCTCTTACAGATCCTAGTTATGCTGGTCAAATTTTGATGTTTACATTTCCTCAAATTGGAAATTATGGTTGTAATAAAGAATCTTATGAATCTAAGAAAATCCAAACGCAAGCCTGTATTGTGAAAGAGTGGTGCCGCAAACCCTACCAGGGTGAAATGAACCTAGATGAATGGTTTAGGAAAGAAAAGATACCTGCAATAGAAGGAATTGATACTAGAGAACTGACCATTATGACAAGAGAAGTTGGTACGTTAAGATCTGTAATGTGCACAGATGGAACGATGACTCCTGAAGAGGGCATAAAACGTGCTGCAAACATGTCATGGCCGTCTGAAGAAAACCTTGTTGCTAAAGTATCTACATCAAAAAGCTATAAGGAAGGAAGTAAAGGCCCAAGAGTTACTCTCTATGACTGGGGAGTCAAACAATCTATAGTTACAAACCTTGCAATGAAAAATAGAGTAACTATAGTTCCATGGAATTATTCTTTAACAGAAATTAAAAAGACAAAACCAGATCTAGTATTCCTAAGTAATGGTCCCGGTGATCCAGACCATCCGGATTTGGCTCCGGTCGTAAATACAATAAAAGAGATTGTAAATGAAATTCCTGTCATTGGAATATGCTTGGGACATCAAATCTTGGGATTAGCCTTAGGTGGTAAAACTTACAAGCTAAAATATGGACACCGAGGCGGAAACCAACCTGTCAAAGATATTGAAAATGAGGTAGTTTACATTACATCCCAAAATCATGGTTTTGCTCTGCATGAATTACCAAAGAATGTTCAAGAAACATTCATAAATTTAAATGACAATACCTGTGAAGGAATTAAATCGAATAATTGTTGGTCTGTACAATTTCATCCTGAAGCAGCACCTGGACCTATGGATGCAAATGTTTTATTTGAAAAAGTTAAGGAGATGATTGATGGGTAAAATGAAGATATTAGTTCCCGGAGCTGGCCCTATAATCATTGGGCAAGCTGCAGAATTTGATTATTCTGGAACCCAATGTTGTTCAGCTTTAAGAGAAGATGGGCACAAAGTAATACTCGTAAATTCAAACCCTGCAACCATACAAACAGATCCAGACACTGCAGATATTGTCTATATTGAACCATTAACTGTTGAATCTTTAGCTAAAATTATCGAAAAGGAAAAACCAGATGCAATAATACCTGGAATGGGGGGTCAAACAGGTCTTAATTTGGCAATTGGATTGCATGAGGCAGGGATACTAGAAAAATACAATGTCAAAATGTTAGGAACTTCTCTAGAATCTATTGAGATGGCTGAGGATAGAGATCTCTTCCGGAAAAGGATGGTGGAAATTGGCGAACCGGTTGCTGAAAGTGGAATTGCTAATACTATTAATGATGCATTAAACTTGGCTAAAAAATTAAACTATCCGGTAGTTGTAAGACCTGCTTTTACCCTCGGAGGAACTGGAGGTGGTATAGCATACAGTGAAGAAGAACTGGAGATTATTGCTGGAAGAGGATTAGCATTATCACCAGTCAAACAACTTCTAATCGAAGAATCAATCTTAGGATGGCTCGAATTTGAGTTTGAAGTTTTAAGAGATACAGATGATAATGCCATTGTAGTCTGCTCAATGGAAAATTTAGATCCAATGGGAGTCCATACTGGTGAATCAATTGTAGTAGCTCCGGCTCTAACTTTGCCCGAAAAGGCCTATCAAAAACTAAGAACTTCAGCTCTCAAAGTTGTTAAGAGTCTTGGCATTGTGGGAGGATGTAATGTGCAATTTGCATACCATTCAAAAAGTCAAGAATATATTTTGATTGAAGTCAACCCTAGAGTTTCAAGATCGTCTGCACTAGCATCAAAAGCTACGGGAATACCAATAGCTCGCATTTCTACGATGTTATCACTGGGAAATATGTTACATGAGTTACCTAATAGAGTTACAGGAAATACAAGTGCTGCCTTTGAACCGTCTATAGATTATGTGGTTACTAAAATACCGAGATGGCCTTTTGATAAATTCAAATTAGCGGATAGGGAATTGGGAACTCAAATGAAATCAACCGGTGAGACTATGTCCATTGGTAGAACATTTGAAGAATCTCTGATGAAAGCATGGAGATCAATTGGCCAAGGTATAGGATATCCGGAAGAGGTTACATGGACTCAAAAACAACTAGAAGAAAAGATACGCATTCCAAATGATCAACGGTTACTTGCAATATGGGCATATTTGAGAAAAAATAAAGCAACACAAACAAATATTGAAAAAATATGTGAAATCTCTGATTTCCATCCTTTCTTCATAGATAGAATCGCGAAATTAGTTAAACTCGAAATAGAACTATCTAAATGTGATGAAAAAATAGAGGACGGCTTATTATTAAAGGCAAAGAAAAATGGATTTGGAGATAAACAAATAGCGCATCTAACCAATATATCTCAAGAAAGAATAAGAAAACAAAGAAAGAAAAATAAAATAAAAAGCAGCTTCTTGATAGTGGATACCTGTGCCGGTGAATTTGAAGCTAAAACACCCTACTTTTATTCTACATATGCAGACAAACCAATTGACATTGAAATTGGAAAAAGCATAGTAATACTCGGTTCCGGACCGATTAGAATAGGTCAAGGTATTGAATTTGACTATTCAACGGTTCACGGAGTCCAAGCCGCAAGAAATGCAGGCTACGAAGCTGTTGTAGTAAACAATAATCCTGAAACAGTCTCAACTGATTTTGATGCCTCTGACAGATTATATTTTGAACCTTTAGACAAAGAATCTATTTTTGAAATATTAGATTTAGAAAGGCCATATGGCATTATTCTTCAGTTAGGAGGTCAAACTGCCGTTAATCTAGCATCACATATTGAAGAATACATACGGAAAGAAAAACTTCCAACAAAGATATTAGGTACAACTGTAAAAGATATGGATTTCGCAGAAGATCGTGGGAAATGCGGTGACTTAATGGAAAAAGCAGGTATTGCCATGCCTCGATGGGCTGCCGCAAAAAGTTCGGAAGAAGTTGTTCAATATTCAAAGGAAATTGGATTCCCAGTTTTAGTCAGACCTTCTTTTGTTCTAGGAGGTAGGGGAATGGAGATAGTTCATAATTCAAAACAACTGAATCAATATCTGAAACTTGAAGCTCATGCCTCCCCTGAAAAACCAGTATTGGTTGATAAATTCCTTGAAGGTGCTATCGAACTCGATATTGATTTAGTATCAGATGGTAAAAATGTCATCATTGGAGCTATTATGGAACAAATTGAGATGGCTGGAGTTCATTCCGGAGACAGTGCTTGCGTAATGCCGGCACAATCTCTTTCTAAGAAAAACATAAAAGATGTAGAAGATATCTCTCGCAAAGTTGCAAAAATATTGAATATAGTAGGTGCTGCAAATTTGCAACTAGCAATCAAAGATGATATAATATATCTTTTAGAAGCAAACCCAAGGGCAAGTAGAACTTTACCATTCGTAAGCAAATCTACTGGATATCCAATGGCAAGAATTGCAGTCAATGCAATGCTTGGAGATAAATTAGATGAAATACCTAAAACAATCCCTATGAAGGGAGCCTCAGTAAAAGTACCAACATTTTCCTGGCTAAAACTGACCGGATTGGATACAGTACTTGGTCCTGAAATGAAATCAACTGGTGAAGCAATGGGCCATGGACCTAACTTTGGAACGGCATATCTCAAGGCCATGAAAGGCGGAAACAAAAGCTTACCAACAAAAGGTACTGTCTTTTTATCAATTTCCAACAAATTGAAATTGGACTTTGAAGATGTAGCAAAAGATTTAGTAAATCATGGATTTGACCTAATAGCTACCAAAGGAACTGCAGCATATCTTCGAAAATGCAAAATTGATAGTAAAGTTATATGGAGAATCTCAGATAGAAAACAGCCAGATATCCTATCCATTATGCGAAAAGGGAATGTGGATCTCATCATAAATTTACCAACGGGTAGAAGAGCTGCAACTGATGGGGCTCAAATGAGGAGACTAGCTGTAGAATTAGGAATACCATTCATAACTACTCTAACTGGTGCAAGAGCTGCAATTAATTCACTTAAGGAAGGAGAAACAGATTATGTCCAACCACTCAAAAAGGTTAACTACTGATTACAACAAAATATGCACTAAAAGTATCTTTTATATACTACAACATATGAAGAAAAATATTGGTTATATCAATGGATGAAAGTGACAGAATTATTAGTGTAATAACTTGTGACGTTGAGGGACGTATAGAAACCTTTAATGAAAATGCTGAAAGACTTTTCGGATATCCTGCTGATGAAGTAATTGGAAAGAAAAGAGTATCTGTATTCTCACCAGGCATGGTAGTTCTAGGGCACATAGCAAAATGGTTAAAGAAAGCCAGAGAAAATAAAGAAGGATATACTACTAAGACTACTTTCATAAGAAAAAATGGAACGAGATTTGCAGCTGAGTTTACATGTACTGCTACAATGAAAGATGGCAAACATATTGGATACTGTGGAAGAACAAAAGAACTAAAAGATATATCACCCGAAAAAACAATGCCAAAAACTTCACTGCTAACGAGATTTATATCTGTTATTGCTATTACCAGATTACCTTTCCTCAGTGCTACTTGGATACCCATAATTGCTGCAGCGGTTTGGGGAATTCAAGAAAACTTAGTAACAATTGATTGGACTACTTTCATCCTTGTTTTCCTCGGAGGGTCATTCCTACATTTAGCAGCTAATACATACAATGATTATTTCGATTGGACTAGTGGTACGGATCAAATTAATAATGATTATTTCTTACAATTATCTGGAGGAAGTCGAGCTATAGAATTAGGTCTTATAAATGAAAAACAACTATTCAAATTAGCTACTATCTTTTTGGCATTATCAGGAATTATGGGGCTTGGAGTAATGTCTAAATTGGGAGATAATAGATTCGAATTATTTTATTATGGATTGGCTGGAGCTTTTTCAGCATATTTCTATACTGGGTATCCACTGAGATTAGTTGCAAGAAAAGGCATAGGTGAATTATTGATAGGACTAAACTACGGTCCACTAATGACTATGGGGACTATCTTTGCAATGAGTGGAACACATAATTGGGATGCATTCCTATTCGGTATACCATTAGGAATACTTACTACTGCAATTCTTTGGATTAATCAATTCCCTGATCGTGAATCTGATGAAATTGCAGGAAAGAATCATTTAGTTGTAGTTTTGGGATTAGAAAAGTCTAGTTGGGGATATCTCATACTAATGATATCGGCATTTAGTTCAATATACCTATTGTATAATTATAATATTATTCAGAAAGGTGCGTTACTTTCAATGCTAGGCCTACCTATTGCACTTTATTTCTCTTATAAAGTAATAAATAACTATGATACTCGTGAATTAGCAATAGCAAACTGGGGAACAATTGGAATACATTCAATTACAGGAATATTGATGATTTTGGGTTTGGAGTACATAAAATGAAGAAAAATACAGAAGCCAAAACAAAACTAGCATTATCTGATGAATTAAGTGATTACTATAACCTAGTTAAAAATGAATTTAATGACCACTTAAGAAGAGAAATATCTAAAGAACCACAAGAAATAGCAATTCTACTTGAAAAAGGACTGAAAGGTGGTAAAAGGCTGAGACCAGTATTATGTAGATTAGTTTCAGATGCTTTAGGGGGAGATACACATTTAGCTTTTGAATGTAGTATGGCTCTAGAATTGGTTCACTGTGGTGCGTTAATACATGATGACTGGATAGATGGGGATAAATTTAGAAGGTCAGCACCATCATTATGGAATGAACTTGGACCAAGAACCTCAGTTTTGGTTGCAGATTTAATGGTAGCAACGGGTTCACTTCACGGTGCAATCTCATTGGCCACGGGAAAGTCACTGGCAAGATGCGCTAGAAATTTATCTGAAGGAGCTATTGCAGATTTTACAGATAAAAAAAATTACAGTGAAGCAGTATACCTTGATAGAATAAAGAGAAAAACTGGTGCTCTTTACAGCACTGCTGCAGAATTAGGTGCCTTAGTTTCTCCAAAAACAAACCTTGCTCGTGACATGTACAAATATGGAGAGTGTGTCGGCATATTATACCAAATAACTGATGACTTTTTAGATTTACGAAATTCATTAATAACAAAAACTGCAGTCGGAGATTTGGCTCTTAAAATACCAACACTACCTCTGACAAAACTTGCCAATTATCCACAATACCAAAAAATCATCAAAGAGTTTATTTTCAACGGAAATACTAGCGAATTGATTAAAACCATTGAAATTAGACATGCTCAAGAAGTATTTGAAAGTTTAATTCAACCTTGGCAGGATATGTCTATGAAATTCCTAGAAGCAGTCCCAGAATCATCTACTAAAGAATTGTTAAAACAGGTACCTATCTCATTTGCAAATGAATTAATATCTTCCGATAAGAATTAAAATTTTCTTAAATGGCGCCTAGGAGGTTTAGATACTTTAACTTCACCCTTCATCAATGTATCTGAATCTAATTTTTTACTTTCACCTGAAAAAACATAATATGAATTAACCTTACTAAATTCTAAGCCTTCTTGTTGACAAGAATTTTTCATTCGTGATCTAAAAGTACTCTTTTTAGAATGGTTCTTGCCCTTGGGAGTTATACCTTCCCACAAATCTTCAAACTGTAAATAATTAGCACTTTTTTTATCAATCATCCCATCAAGGCTATTGCAGCCTCCTTACATATTTCGAAAAGAGATTGCCAATATATTGGGAATATAACACCCAATAATAAGATAGTCATTAATGAAATATATCTTATCGAATTAGGGAACACAACATCCTTAGATTCAACAGGTTCATGAAGATACATGTACCTTATTATTTTAAGATAATAATACAAGGATAATGCAGAATTAAGGACACCTGCGATTACCAAAGCTATAATCCAAGTTTCACCAGATAAACCTGCCTGAAGAGTCCCATAAAATAATAAAAATTTACTAATGAAACCCGCAAATGGAGGAATACCTACTAATGATAAAAGACACACAGTCATAGAAAGAGCTAACAACTGTGAACGCTGCGCTAAACCTTTGTAAGAATCTAAACTGTAACCCAAACCAACTGCACCTAACCCAGCAACCACAACAAAGGCTCCACCCTTCATAAAAGCATGAATAAGAGTGTGAGCAATAGCACCAGCCATCGCATCATCAGTCATTGCTGGAATTGCAATCAAAATATAACCTGCTTGAGCAATAGATGAGTAAGCTAACATTCTGCCAATATCTTCCTGAGATATGGCGGCCAAATTGCCAAGTGTCATAGAAGCAAGAGCAATAATTCCCAAAACTAACTTCCATTCATCAGATACTGATTCAAGTGTAAACGAAAAGACTCTGAATATTGCAATGAAACCCATTGCTTTACTTGCTGCAGCCAACAATGTTGTTACTGGTGTTGGAGCGCCCTGATAAACATCAGGAGCCCATGCATGGAAAGGAACTACTGCTATCTTAAAACCTAAACCTGCAAGTATGAATAAACTTGAGATGAATATAACTTCATTAAAATTACCCGTTATTACTCCTTGAGATAGACCATCAATAAAGGCATGAACTCCATCAAAAGTTAATGAACCGGTAACTGCATAAAGTAAAGAAATCCCATAAAGTGTCAAAGCTGAAGAAAAAGCACCAATCAAAAGATATTTAGCACCAGCTTCAGCAGATTTATCATCTTGTTTTCTAAAAGCTACTAAAGCATAACTACTAAACGCTGAAATCTCAATACCTAAGAAAAGTGTTAGAAAATCATTAGCTGAAGCTACAACAAACATCCCCAAAGTACTTGAAAGTAAAAGTGTATAGTATTCAGCTTGATGTGGTTCATCTTCATCAAAATATGAACTACTTATCAATGAAACTGTAAGAGCTACAAGAACAAAAATAATCTTAAATATCTGAGAAAAAATATCAATCTTAAAATGTCCATATAACAAAAATATTGAAACTTCTCTATCAATTGATAGTGCATCTGGATTAAACCAAGAAACAATAAGAAATAAAAGAATACTAGTAAGTGTCAAATTAGAACATAAAGCAAATGATTTCTTATTCTCAGTTAGCATGTATAAACTAGGTATAGTCATTATACTAGCAACAAGCACTATTTCTGGCAAAAATAAACTAGATGGTTCCATTAGATTACTCCCATAAATCTCAAAATATCATAACAAGCTGTATTAATCGGATCCATCAAATAATGTGGGAAAATACCGAATAATGCTGCAATAAGTATTATTGTAAACATAGGATATAATTCATACCATGGGGCCTCATGAATCTTACCCATTTCTATTTCTTCGCTATCAGTTCCAAAAATTGCCCTTTGAAGTGCCCAAAGATGATATCCTGCAGTCAGAACCATACCAAATATAGGCAATAATAGCCAATAGCCATGTGATTGAAAGAAAGCTATGAAAACAGCTAATTCAGCTACAAAAACGGCCATTCCTGGTAAACCAAGACTACCCATAAAAATTACAACAAAAATTCCTGCCGTTTTTGGTTGGTGCTTTGCCAATCCACCAAGTTTAGGTATTTCTCTTGTACCCACTTGGTGAAGTAAAACTCCGGCAATCATAAACATTGCAGGACTTAAAATACCGTGAGCAAACATCATGAAAACGGCACCA
The DNA here is from genome assembly GCA_014240255.1 of Methanobacteriota archaeon. GTDB lineage: Archaea > Thermoplasmatota > Poseidoniia > MGIII > CG-Epi1 > CG-Epi1. The sequence goes on along the minus strand of JAAZXG010000016.1, from coordinate 16,964 downwards.
GCTAAACCTAATTCAGTCATTGTTGCAACACCGAGTAATGCAACACCCATATGAGAAACACTAGAATAAGCTACTAATTTTTTCAAATCCGTTTGTCCCAAACTCAAAGCTGCGCCGTATAAGATAGATATAATGGCTAAAGTCACCATCACAGGGACAAAGTAAACGGCACCAAGAGGTAATGCAGGTAATGCAGCTCTTATTAATCCATAAAGTCCCATCTTAAGCATCACTCCAGCTAATAGGATAGAACCAGCCGTTGGAGCTTGAACATGCGCATCTGGCAACCAAGTATGCCATGGGAATGAAGGTATCTTAACTGCAAATCCTATAAACAAGGCTGCAAAAACCCAAATTTGAAAGTCCTCTGAAAAATCTCTACTACTATTTGCAATATCAATCATAGAGAAAGAATTAGCTCCAGATTCAAAGTATAAGGCCATGAAACCAACCAACATAATTACTGATGCTGTAAAAGTATATATGAAAAATTTAATAGAAGCATACTTCCTATTATCTCCACCCCATATTGCAATTAAGAAAAACATAGGTATCAGAACAATTTCCCAAAAGATATAAAATACAAAATAATCAAGTGTAACAAACACACCATAAAGTGCAGTTTGCATAACTAAAAGTAAACTAAAGAAAAGACCAGGTCTCTCTTTTTCTTCCCAAGCAAAAATAACAGTTAATGGCCCAATTATTCCAGTCAATAAAATAAGTGGAGAACTTAAGCCATCCACACCAAATAATAATGAAATACCAAGATTAGGAGCCCATTCATATTCTTCCATCAGACTATAACCTGATTTAGAACCCGTTTTTATGAAAACAACTAAAGAGATAATTAATGTAAATATAGTAGTGAACAAAGCAATCAATCTTGGAGCATTAGGAGTATTCCCAAAACTAACAGACCAAAGAGCTCCAATAATTGGAAATACTAAAAGATATGACAACCAAGGAAAATCACTAAACTCCATAGATATCTCTGGAAGTGGTAACGACCCTGAACCTACTACTATTGAGCCACGCATATTCATCGTAGCATGAGGTTCACAAACATAATACAAAGTACCATCCTGCGCAGTAAACTCAGAGGGGAGGGACCAATTACCACCAACCTGTGGATTACCTGAATAAAAACCAGATTCATAATTATTAGATTCGGAGTCTGATACTTGTGCAACATTATGAGATCCATTACCCCACACAAATAATACATTATCACCGACTTCAACTTCCAAAACACTTGGATCAAAGAAATATGAAGTAAAATCATCTGATTGAGTAACAATTACTGTATGGTTTTCAGCTTCAACACTACCTGAAAACAAAACTAAGAGGCCCAATAATGTAAAAAACCCTAAAAACTTATTCAAAGAGACCACCCCAACATTGGCATAATTATTCTAACAATCAAAACTATAGCTCCAAGACCACCGATAGTTAGAGAAGCATAATGTCCTGTAAAACCTGAATTTAGCTTCCGAACCTCAGCACTAAATATTTGCGTAATCTTTGCAGTTGCATTCACTAATCCATCAATTACATTCCTATCAAACCAATCACATGCTTGCGCAAAAGTATCCCAAGTTCTCATTCCAAACCAATCAAATAACTTAGCCATATACATCCTATTAGACAAGAAAATGTGTAAAGGGCCAAAAACAACATTATCTGAAATAGAAGATGTAGAAAGTATAGATTTACCATCACTTCCACGTTTATAAAATAAATATCCTAAAGTAACCCCACTAAAGCCCACAATTACAGACAAATAAGTCAAAGATGAAGAAAGAATATGATCAATTATCCCCCACTGAATGACTCCTTCTGTACTTTCATGATGACCAAAATATATCCTTGAACCAAAACCATCGCCGATAAATAATAAAAATCCTGAGAAAACAGCCATAAAAGCTAAGAGCATAAGAGGTATTGTCATTACCAATGGAGCCTCATGTGCATGGATTTTGATTTTTTTATTAGATAATTCCCAATTACCCGTTTCTTCATGGTCTTTAGATGGTTTCATTTCACTAACTTTTCGATTATCAGGGCCACTAAAGGTCATCATCCAAAGCCTTGTCATGTAAAAAGCAGTCATAGCTGCAGTCAGTAAAGCAAGCCACCACAAGATTCCAAAAATACCTTCAGCTTCACCATTCTGATAAACAGCTTCTAAGATTTCATCCTTAGACCAAAAACCTGAAAAGAAAGGAACGCCTGCAATAGACAATACACCAAGACCCATAGTCAAAGAAGTAATTGGCATAGATTTCCTTAAACCACCCATTTCTCTCATATCTTGAGTATGTACTGAATGTATAACTGCACCAGAACCAAGGAAAAGTAAAGCCTTGAAAAAAGCATGATTCATTAAATGGAATAATCCGGCAGTATACCCCTGGACGTGATGAATATCTAAACCCTCTTCAGTAGCATGCCAAAAAGCCCAAGCTCCAGTTCCAAGTGCTAAAAACATATACCCCAATTGAGAAATTGTGGAATAAGCTAATACTCTCTTAATATCATTCATCACCATAGCCATGCTTGCTGCAATGAAAGCAGTCACACCACCTGTAACTGCAATATATATTGCAGTATCTGGACTGTGAACAATCAGTGGGTAAGCCCTAGCAACTAAGAAAACACCTGCTTTAACCATAGTTGCTGCATGTATCAAAGCTGAAACTGTAGTTGGCCCTTCCATAGCATCTGGAAGCCAAACATGTAAAGGAAACTGAGCAGATTTACCTACTGCACCACCAAACAAACAAAGTGTTGCCCACTTTACCTCAGTAGCATTGGCTGCCAATAATTCAGGATCACTGAAGAGTTCAGAGTACCTAAGCGTACCAAAAGTATTGAAAAGAATAACTAAGCCTAGGAGTAAGAATACATCTCCAACACGCGTTACCAGAAAGGCCTTCTTTGCAGCAGAAGCTGCAGATGGTTTTTCATACCAAAATCCAATTAATAAATAAGAACAAACACCAACTAATTCCCAGAAAATAAACATCAATAAAAATGAATTTGCAATAACCAAACCAAGCATTACACCCACGAATAAACATATCTCTCCAAAGTATCTAACCTGTCTATCACCTTCTTCATGCATATAACTTGTCGAAAATAATACTACTAAATACGAAACAAAACCAACTACTAATAATAGAATTGCGGCCAAACTATCTATGTATGTACCAAACTCAAACGAATATGTTTCGCCCCCAAACCAAGTTCGAGTAGATTCAATAAATCCACCATGTAATGAATCCTGAAAAAGAACCTCATAAACAACAGCCATAGAAAATACAGACGAGAATCCAACACCAACTAAAGCAATAGATCCTCCTCTTCTTGGATCATATATTCCAAACAAGAGAATCAAACCAAATGAGATTATAGGAAAAACTGGTATCATCCAAGCTACACTTACAAAATCATTAGATAGTTGTTCGGTGAAGAGATAGAGTAATAGTAAAGCAAAAAGAATACTTCCTAAAACTACTACAGCAATGTCTGAATCGGATTTATTATCGCTACTGCTCATATTACCACCTCAACCTATTTAGTAAATCTAACTCAATCGTATCTCTTTGCTTAAATAAACTCAATAAGATAGCTAAACCAATAGCTACCTCAGCTGCTGCAATTGTTGTTACAAAAAGAACAACAATCTGACCTGATAAAACATTATAAAAAGTCGAAAATGCTACAAAATTTATATTTGCTGCAGTTAGCATTATTTCCACAGACATTAAAACAACAATAGCATTTGTATTGCGAATAACTCCATAAGCTCCAATTAATAGTAATATTGAAGAAAAAACTACAAAATTAATCGGATCAATCATCTCTTTCCTCCCTAGCTAAGAAAACACCAGCCTGCAATGCAATAACCATTAGAACACCGAGTAAAATAAATGGAACTTCCCAGTCATTGAATAGCTCAAAAGCCAAAAATTTAGTAGTATCAATGTTTATAGACCTAAATTCAGAATGTTCTGAGGTAAATCCTTCGGAATCAACGGCATAAACTGTCCACGAATAAGTTTCCCCTCTACTAAAATCAGAATAAGTATATTCTGTATCGTCTAAATTCTCCACTTGATGAACTAAAGAGAATGAATCTAGAGAAACTGTGTCATATTTATCTACACTTACTTGTTCGTTCAAATTAATTATCAAAGAATATGTTACTGTTACTGTCGGCCAAATTACTAACAGTTTAGAAGCCGTGTCTGTAGTATGCTGCTCTGAATATAATAGCGGCATTTCTTCAACGCCTTCTCCCAATGAACTTCCAGACATTCCAATATAATAAACATTAGAAGTATAGTTACCTGAAGGTAATCTTGGTGTTTGAGATTCATTAACTGTAATATTTGCTTCATAAGTTATATTGCCATCACTATTCAACACAATATGTCTATAACCCACTGAAACAGGTACCCAGTCAAATTTAACTGAATCACTGTAATGATAATATCCATTTTCAGGGAAAACTAACGAAGGTGCACATCCATTGTCACAACTATTTGAAGTTTCAGATTCAATTGCTAAATTATTCCATGGAGCTAAAGTGAGAGAAACTACCACGTACAATGAAAATGTAAGTACTAAAGCATCTCTAATCCAAATTGTACTTCTACTAGACATCTTCACCTCCTTTCAATGTTCTCTTAGTTAACATAATTCCAAAAATAATGACTACCGATATAGCACCTACATACACTAATACTTGGATAACTGCCAAAAATTCAGCATCCGCAATAATGAATAAACATGCAGTCAAAAGAAAAACAGTAGCCAGCCATACTACTGAATGAACAATATCATTACCATTAACAACAGCCCAAGCTGAAGCAAGGATTAATGTCGCTAAAAACCAAAAAATAATCAAAACTAAATCCAAAAATTAAGCCTCCTGTGAAGTTTCTTCGGGGATTAACCCACTCGAACTTGAATTACTAATTGGTTCCATGTGCAAACAGTCGGCAGGACACACTTTAACACAAGTTGAGCATCCGATACAAATTGTGTAATCAAAGTATGGATTTTCAACATTACGTGTTTTTCCACTTTTCATAGTTTTATTCTGAGGGCCTAAATCCATAATGATACAATTTGTTGGGCAATTGTCAACACACTTGCTACATCCAATACAAGGATCTGCATCAAGAACTGGAGATTCCATCATGTAATTTGTAAGAGGTAATTGAGGTAAGTCCTCTAATTCTACTTTCATAGATCTTGCAGGATAAATTAAACCTTCACGATTAGTATCTGCTAACTCATAAAAATCAGTCATAGTCATAGCCCCAGTAGGGCAATAATCCTCACAGAAACCACAAAACATACAATGTCCAAAATTTATAGCTGGCCTTTCAGCTTTACTCTTTCTTTTTGCTAAATGAGAACCATACCAAGCCCTATCTTTTTCTTGTTCGGATAAATCTTCAGGCTTCATCTTAAGACATTTATTAGGACATACTTCACCACAAATTCCACAGCCAATACATAAATCCCAAATTACGGCATTCATTCCTCTATAAGTTGGAGGTGGATCTCTTTTTTCAAGAGGATACATTACAGTTGTAGGTTTACCAAATGTTGATTTGAAAAACTGCTTTATTGTAACCTTCATTGGATTTACAAAAATATCCATTAAACCAGGTTCTCTTTCATTACTCATATTAGAATACCTCCGGTAATTTGATTATATCTGAAAAATAAGGATATATCTCTACCATAAAGATTACAATCAAAATATTAATTAATGATAATGGCAATAATTTTTTCCAACCAAGCTCAAGAATTTGATCAGTACGGATTCTTGGAACAGACCATCGGATAAATATCCAAAATATTATAATCAGATATACCTTTATCAAAAACCAAATTTCTGGAGGAACTGGCCAAGGACCTGCCCAACCTCCTAAAAACAATATTGTAGCCACTGCAGCTCCTGCAAAACCACGAATATATTCTGCCATCAAAAAGAACATGAAACGAATACCACTGTATTCGGTTGTCCACCCCTCTACTAATTCCGCCTCAGCTTCAGGTAAGTCAAAAGGTACTCTCTCGACTTCAGCAAGAATACAAATCATAAAAACAATAAATCCTATAAATTGAGGAATAAAATTCCACATAGGTAGGCCAAATAACCAAGTACCTTCTTGTTGCTGTTCTACAATTGTAACTGGATCAAAAGAACCAGCCAGAAGAAAAACTCCTGCCATACTCAATAAGAGAGGTATCTCATAAGACATTAATTGAGCTGCAGACCTCATTCCACCAATCATTGAATATTTGTTATTAGAAGCCCAACCAGAAGTCAGGACTCCGATAGGCGCTATAGAAAAAGCAGCCATAATTACCATTAAACCAGCTGGAGCTGAAGATGCTGCAAACCTATCAGATAAAGGAAATAATACTAACAAAAAGACAGAAGATGAAATGAAAATTATAGGCCCCATAGTAAATAGAAAACGATCTGCTTTAGCTGGTATAATTAATTCTTTTGTTATTGCCTTTATACCATCAACCATATTTTGTACAATTCCAATTCCACTATAATTATCCTTAAACTTCCAAGTAGGAGCTTCGCCAGCTAAATCTTCTCCTAATTCTCTAAATGCTCTTAAAGATAACATAGGACCCCTACGATCTTGTATACGTGCTGCTATTTTCCTTTCCAAATGAATAACCAATATTAAATTAGTCATACCAATCATAAAAGCAATATTTACGGCATAGGCCCATGCCAAAGTGTCTAATCCTCCATCTGTCTCCAACCAATCTGCAACAGAACCTGCCGGATTACTAAAAGGTGGGAATAAACCTGCTTGAAAATTAAATATAGGAATTAAGAGATAATCTGCAGTCCATTCAGCCATTGACCTACATGCACTAAATAAACTCATTTATCAGTTTCTCCTATACAAATATCAATACTACCCATTATAGCTGGAATATCGGCTAACTTGTAACCTTTAAGATAATGAGGGCATGCTGAAATTGTAGTAAACATAGGGCTCTTAATTTTCCACCTATAAGGCCTATCTGAACCATCTCCAACAACATACATCATCGCCTCACCTCTTGAATCTTCAGTTCTACGGAATGCTTCACCATTTGCTCTAACTGGAATACGAGAGGCCATGGTAGGACCTGCTGGCATTTTCTTGAAACAGTCTCTTATAATACGAATAGATTCCTTCATCTCATCAATTCTAACCATGTATCTGCTAAAACAATCACTGTAACCAGGTCCAGCTTCTCTAGTAGATATATCCCAATCTAACTCATCATATATTTCATAGGTATCATGTTTTCTTAAATCAAATTTAGTACCACAACCTCTTAAGTTAGGTCCAGTGATTCCTAAATTTTTTGCTTGATCGGCAGTGAACTTACCTACATCATCGGTACGCATTCTGAATATTTTTGAATTCTCAAAAAGATCAGCATATTCATCAAGTCTTTGTTCAAACAATTTCATTATTCTTTCAGTTTTTTCTTCAAAACCGTCAGGTAAATCTCTCTTGACGCCACCTATTCTAATATAATTATAAAGTAAACGACTACCACTTGGAAGTTCCAATAAATTAAGGAATAGTTCTCTATCTCTCCAGAAATAAAGTGCACCTGTGATATGCCCCAAATCAGGCATGTAAGCTCCAGCCCACATTAGATGAGAAGCTAGTCTTTGTAATTCTAACATTATAGTGCGAATATATTGTGCACGAACGGGAACTTCAACTTCCATTAATTCTTCAACTGAGTGAGCATAACAATGAGTCCAAGTTGTTGAACTTGCATAACACAAACGATCAGTTAATGTAGTATTCATGAAGTATTTTCTTCTCTCACCCATCTTTTCGACTGAACGATGAAGATAACCTAACTCAGGATCTGCATCAACTATGGTCTCGCCATCAACTTTCACTTTAAGAGTCCAAAGTCCATGAGTCATAGGGTGTTGAGGACCCATACTAATCCACATTTCAGCCATTACCACTCCTCCTCGTGTATTTCATACACATAATCTTTTCTGAGGGGATGGCCTGCAAAACCTTCTGGTAAAAGAACTCTACGCAAATCAGGATGTCCAATAAAATAAATCCCCATTAAATCATAGGCCTCTCTCTCATGCCAATTTGCTCCAAACCATATATTTGAAATTGAATCTATGCTGGGAGCCTCTCTCTTAAGATATACATGAGCTTCTAACATAACTGCACAATTACTATCATCAACAACAATTGATTGATTCATGCAAGAAAAATGGTAGACTAATTCAAAATCTGGCTGATTATCTATAGCACTAATCAATGAACAATGTTCAAAATCTGTTTTTATGCTAACAAAAAAATCTAGAGAGTCTTCAGGACTTAAATCCAACTTAACTGTATTATTCCTTATCTTAGATATATTAGAAACTCCTTTAGAAGATGACAGTTGTTGCATAAATTCATCAATATTCATATTCAACGCCTCAGAAACATACCTGGCTCTTTAGCCCTAATTTTCTTCTGTAAAGTCAAAAACCCATGCATTAAAGCTTCAGGACGAACAGGACAGCCTGGAATATATACATCAACAGGCATAAATGTGTCAGCACCAGCAACAACTGAATAAGAATCCCAATAAGGACCTCCAGAAATTGCACATTCACCCATTGCAATAACCCATTTGGGTTCTGGCATTTGTTCATACAACGTTTTTAATTTTGGTCTAAGTTTTTCACAAACAGGACCATTAACTATCAAAACATCACACTGCCTAGGTGAAGAACGATAAACTAAACCAAGTCTATCAATATCATGGTCAGGAGCTGAAGCCTGTCCCATCTCAATTGCACAACACATAATTCCAAAATGCAATGGATGAGGTGAGAGCCTTTGAGCAAAATTGAAAATCGGCCTAGTAATCCTATCTACAACCTCCCTCATACCTGTACTTTCAGCTACATTATATACTGAATTATCAATCCATTCTAAAAGTTGGTCTGATCTCAAAGCTAACCAATCTCCAGCAGGAGGATCTTCCATTATCTTATCAGAATCGGTTGTTTTAGAACCAACACCTCTTCTAAGATTTGGATTACCTCTTACTTTTTTGGAACTCATATCCAGATTACATCCTCCTTCTTGAAAGCATACCACAATCCCAAAAGAGTTAGAAGTAAAAATAACATCATTACTACTTTTGCAGCAATAGCCAACTGAAGATATACTTGAACCCAAAGAATCAAAAAGACAACTACTAAATCAAATACTAAAAATAAAATCGCAAACATATAATATTGAAAGTGAAACTGAATATGAGCTTCCCCCATAGGAACTTCTCCACATTCATAAGTTGAATTTTTGAGAGCATTATCATTATGTGGTCGGAAGAACCTTCCGATAAAAAATGTCATTATAGGAAAAGATAACGCAATAAGCGCAAAAATTCCTATAGGAACGTACTCGTGTCCCAGCACGAATACCCTTTTGTCTAACCCTATTAAAAGAGTTCGGGACAATTCCAAAATATATCCAAAAAAAATATGCCAAATCATAATTACACCTATCTTTCTGCTAAAGTCCTGAAAAAGGTGAATAATGAGCTTAGACTACAAAAGAGTGACTACAAATGTTCTTCAAGAAATGAAGAATATAAATGAAAAAATAACTATGCTAACCTCATATGATTATACTCTCGCAAAAATCGTAGATAATGCAGGCATAGATGTTATCTTAGTTGGAGACTCAGCTTCAAACGTTATGGCAGGTCATGAGACTACGCTCCCTATTACATTAGACAATATGATTTATCATGCATCATCAGTAGTAAGAGCTGCAAAAAGATCGCTCGTTGTTGTAGATTTACCATTTGGGTCTTATCAAGGAGATTCTAAAGTGGCTCTTGAATCTTCAATAAGAATTATGAAAGAATCGGGAGCTCATGCAGTTAAGTTAGAAGGAGGATCTGAAATAATAGAATCCGTTCAAAGAATACTTACTGCAGGAATACCAGTAATGGGGCATCTTGGATTAACACCACAATCAATATACAAGTTTGGAACTTACACAGTAAGAGCTAAAGAGGACAATGAAGCAAAAAAATTATTAGAAGATGCTTTAATACTAGAAAAAGCCGGATGTTTTTCAATAGTACTAGAAAAAATCCCTGCACAACTTGCTAAAAATGTCGCAGATAAATTGAAAATCCCAGTCATTGGCATAGGTGCAGGTGTTGATGTTGATGGACAAGTATTAGTTCTACACGATATGTTGGGAATGACACACGAATTTAATCCTCGTTTTTTACGAAGATATCTTAACTTGTTTGAGGAAATTAATACAGCCATACAAAATTATGCAAAAGATGTTAAAGATAAAAAATTCCCTAATAAAGATGAAAAATACTAAGATACTCAAAAATGAGTATATACCCATTATATTTTAATAGACTCCTAATAGAAAATTTGTGAGACCAAAAGTCATCTTAAATTGTGCAGCATCGGCAGATGGCAAAATATCGTTACCAAATAGAAAACAATTAGCCATATCTAATATTGAGGACTTTAAAAGAGTTCATGAACTGAGATCTGAATGTGATGCTATTATTGTGGGAATAGGCACAATACTTGAAGACAATCCATCATTAACCGTTAGAAATAATTCTGAAACAAAACCCATTCGAATTATTTTAGACACTCACTGTAGAATACCCTCGGATTCAAAAGTTTTAAACGGTGAAAATAAAACCATTGTGGCAGTTGGTAAGGACTATAAAGAAAAAGACTTAGGAAATACTGAAATATTAGAATGTGGAGATAAAGAAATAAACCTGAAACAATTATTGAATATAATAGGTGAAAGAGGAGTCAAAAAGGTACTTGTAGAAGGCGGAGAAACGGTCATGTGGTCTTTTCTCAAGGAAAAACTATTCGATGAATATAATGTCTTCTTTTCAAGTATGATCATTGGTGGAGTCAAAACACCTACTATTGCAGGAGGTGAAGGATTTCAAAATGAAAAATCCATATTGAATCTTAAACTAAACTGTGTTAAACAAATTGGGAATGGTATTTTAGCGAAATATGATAGAAAGGAAAATTAAAATACACTAGTTCTTAGACAAACGATGAAAGTAGGAGTAATGGCATCTGGAAGAGGGAGCAATTTCCAAGCCATCTTAAAAGAAAAACAAAAAGGAAACTTGCCTGACGTTGAAATATCTCATTTAATTGTCAACAAGAGAAAAGCTCAAGCTATCAAAATAGCTGGAAAATATAATATCCCCTACAACATAATTGAATCTAAAGGAAATACTAGGACTGAATTTGAAAAAAAAATACTAGATATTTTTAAAGAAAAAAATATTGAAATTATTGTACTTGCTGGATTTATGAGAATATTGACCTCTAATTTCATAAATATTTACAAAAATAGAATAATTAACATACATCCATCACTACTGCCTGCATTCCCTGGAGCGCATGCTCAGAGAGATGCAATAGAATTTGGAGCAACAAAAAGTGGATGTACAGTACACTTTGTCGATGAAGATGTCGATTCGGGACCTATTATTATGCAGGCCTCAGTAAATCTTGAAAAAGGAGAAACTGAAAACTCATTATCTGCAAAGATATTAGTTAAAGAACACCAGATATTTCCAAAAGTTCTTCAATTATTATGCTCAAATAAGATAGAGATAAACGACCAAAATATTAAAATCAGTTCTGACTAATATTTTATATACACAACAGTCTGGCCGCCAACCTGCGTTTGGAATAATTAGCAATGTCTTTGAAACAAATCACCCGAAAAAGCAATTCTGTGCTAGTCAAAACCATAGATGATTTGAAGAAAGCATCCCGTGAAAATGATGCTCCACTATGGAGAAGTATAGCTTTAAAATTAGAAGGATCATCAAGAAACTGGCATAACGTAAATGTTAGTAAATTAGAATATAATGTGGATAAAAATGGAAAAGCTATCATTCCTGGCAAATTAATGGGCACTGGTATACTTACTAAGAAAATTAATGTTGCAGCTTATAGTTTCACACATTCAGCTAAAGAAAAAGTTGAAGCTGCAGGTGGAAAATGTTTCACATACAATGAAATGATTAAAAAGAGCCCAAAAGGCACTGACGTCAAGGTGATTGGATAATGATCGTAATAGATGCAAGCGGATCAATTATGGGAAGATTAGCTAGTTCTGTAGCAAAAAGTTTATTGAATGGTGAAGAAGTACACGTAATCAATGCTGAAGAAGCTGTGATTTCGGGTACAAAGGAAATGGTATGTGGTGAATATATTGAAAAAAGGAACCTGAACCACCCTAGGAAAGGACCATTTTATCCTCGTATGCCACACATGATGTTAAAGAGAGCAGTAAGAGGGATGATTCCTTATCAAAAACCAAGAGGCCGTGAAGCATTTAAAAGATTAAAAGTAGATGTAGGGACTCCTATCTCCTTGAAAGAGGAAAAGGCTCAGACTATAGATAATGCAAAAATGAATGATTCATCAAATTATGTTAAACTTGGAGAAGTTTCTAAAATATTAGGAGCTAAATTCTAATGGTCAAAGTAATACACACTAGTGGAAAAAGAAAAACGGCCATCGCTAGAGCCACATTTAAATCAGGTAAAGGCAGAGTTAGGATCAATAATAAGCCGGTTGAATTTTATCAACCTGAATTAGCAAGATTAAAGATTCAAGAACCTTTAGAACTTGCAGGTAAACAAAGAAATCGAGTTGATATTAATATAAGTGTCCAAGGCGGTGGTGTAATGGGTCAAGCTGAAGCTTCACGTACTGCTATTGCTAGAGGCATAATTGAATGGTTTGGCGATGAAGAATTACAAAAACTATTCCAAAGCTATGACCGTGCCTTATTGGTCAATGACACAAGACGCAAGGAACCTAAACACCCAATGGGTCGTGGTGCTCGTAAGAAGAGGCAGAAATCGTATAGGTGAAGTAAAATGTTAGTACCAGTAAGATGTTTCAGTTGTAACAAAGTAATTGGCGGACACTATGAGCAATTCGTAGAAAGAAGAGCCAACGGCGAAAATCCAGGTGAAGTTATGGATGATTTAGGTGTAAAACGCTATTGCTGCAGGAAAATTTTCGTATCTCACGTAGACTTGATTGACGAATTACTACCTTACGACTAATTTTTTAATTATTACGAACGAAGGTACTGCTTTTGGGTAGTGGTTTGTGACTGGGTACTTAACCCAGAACACATCATACAGCAAAGGCCCACCATATAAATTTTGAATAAAATATTATATCCTTGCTTTCTTTTAACATTTCATGGAGTGCCCTTATTGTAAGAATTGTAACTTAGAGCCAAAATCAACTACAACGGGTGCTGAACTTGATACCTGTAAAAGATGTAATTCTGTTTGGTTAGATAGAGGCGAAATTTTCTTACAAATCTCCTCTAAACAAATATCTCAGTTCAATAAGGCTATAGAAGAAGCAGTTCACAAAAAGGAAAAATCAGGATACAAATCCCAAAATAATAGAGATATGTACCCTATCTCAAATTTGCCCATAGATTCTAAAGAAATCTTTGTAGATGATAATAGGGGTATTTGGGCTTCAGAGAGAAGCATAAATGAACTGAGAACTAGTAGCAGTTTTCGATTGAAATGGGCAGAGACCTCAGCACCTGCTACGAGATATATCAAAAGATTGCCAAACTTGGTACTTTCTTCCATAGTGACATTTGGAGCTCTATATGGATTGGTTTCCCTTGCATTAATTACGCTCTCTCTTTTGTTTGAAGCAGATAGTGGTTCTGGAGATGAAGGGCTACTTGTAGGAGGAAGTTTACTAGGTATTTCTTTTGTTATAACTATAATCGGATTCTTAATTGGACCATTCATTATGGATCTACAATTACGGTGGTTATTCAAAATAGAATGGCTTGAACCAAACCAACTACCAAAGGCACTCGAGACTTACCTAAAGAAAACTTCCACTAAACAAAATATCAACATCCCACATATGGGTATTATCAATGACATGGCCCCAAATGCCTTTACTTACGGCCACACACCGAACAATGCTCGTATAGTAATTACTAAAGGATTATTTGAATTGCTAGAAGAAGATGAACTCAATAGTGTTGTAGGTCATGAGATAGGCCATGCTGTGCATTGGGACATCTTGTTAATGAGCTTTGCACAAATGGTACCTATCTTCTTTTATTACATGTACAGAGTATGTTTAGAGGCTGCTGAAAATGCGTCAAAAGCTGGGAAGGATGGAGCTAAAGCTGCACCACCTTTTATTGTAGTAGCTATTGGCTCATATATTGTCTACATTATAGCTGAATATCTAGTTCTTTATTTTAGTAGAGTACGTGAATATTATGCAGATAGATTTGGAGCTGAAAGCGTGGGAAGTCCTGCTGCTTTGTCAGGAGCATTAGTCAAAATTGCTTATGGACTTGCAGGTAGAAGAGATGCTGAAAGTCGGAGTGAAGAAGAAAACTCTTCGACAATAAATTCAATCGGTGCATTAGGTATTTCTAACGCTGAAAGTGGTCAGATACTAGCTGTTACGTCAGGTAACAAGTCAGATTATGAATGGGATGGGAAAACTAAATACGATATCAATAAAAATAGTATAATGGGGGCAATGAAATGGGACCTTTGGAACCCATGGGCTACCTTCTATGAATTAAATTCAACACATCCTTTAACGGCAAAAAGGTTATTACATCTAAGTAGACAATCAGAAGAACTTGGTGAAGAACCATATATTACATTTAACCTAACTAAACCTGAAACATACTGGGATGAATTTTTACACGATATAATTATGATTCTTTTCCCTTGGTTACTAATAATTGGTTTCTTCCTTGTTCCTACTTATGATAACCCTATTATTCCACCTGAATACTGGTTTTCATCAGTAGTTTTACTATTTGGTCTTGGATATCTATACAAATTATATTTCCGTTATCCTAACTCAATTTATCCAGAAATGTCTGTAGATACATTACTACAGCAGGTTAAAGTTTCTGATATTAGACCTATTCCCTGTACAGTAAGAGGAACTGTGAGAGGTAAGGGCATACCTGGATATGTATTTTCTGATGACCTCGTTTTGCAAGATGATACTGGAATAATATTCCTTGATCATAGACAACCTCTTGCAATATGGGAATGGATTTGGGGGTGGATGAGAGGAGATTCAATGGTAGGAAAGGACATCACTGTCCAAGGTTGGTATAGACGATCACCAATGCCATATATTGAAATAAATAATTTTACTGTTGAAGGAAAAACTCGAAAATCATACTTATGGATGTTCAGATACTTGACGGGGGTAGTCATAACTGCTATTGGTGTGATACTGTGTAGTGGATTAATCTAATCTGAAATTAAAGACAATGAACCGATTATTCCGGAATCATTTCCCAATCCAGGCTCTAAAATTAAACCTGCTAAAGAACCTAAGGGTGTGTAACCATTCCAAATTTTCTTAACTTTTGATCTTATGACTGGATACAAGTGTTTCTGATTCATAACACCTCCACCTAATATTATCTTGTCAGGAGAATGATTAGAGATTATATTGATTAATCCATTTGCTAACAACTCTGCTTCTTTTTCCCAAGCTTCATGCGATTTTGGAAGTTTATCACCAGGTTGCCCCCATCTTGCCTCAATTGAGGGGCCACTAGCAAGACCTTCCCAACAATCACCATGATTCCTACAAATACCATGAAATTGATCTAAATTTGGAATTTGCATATGACCTACCTCCAGATGGAAATTTCCAATATGAGGTTTACCATTAGATAAAACGCCTACTCCAATACCAGTACCAACTGTAACGTACACCATACTTTTAGCCAATTGACCAGCTCCGTAGTAATATTCACCAATGGCTGCAGCATTAACATCTGTATCAATCGAAATATTAACTCCAAGACTCTCAGATAAATTTGTAACAATATTAACACCTTTCCATCCTTTTTTACTCTCAGTGACTAAAAGACCGAAATCTGCTGATTCCTTATCAAGTATTATTGGACCAAAGACACCTATTCCCAAATTATCAATCTTAAATTTACCAAAAAACGACATTATATCCCAAAATGTATTTTCGGGATCTCTTGTAGGTATAATCTTCTTCTCTATTATCTCTAATGGATTATTAGCAACAGCAAGAATACATTTGGTTCCACCAAATTCAATACCCCCTATCATAATTTCACTCTTTGTTTTTTGGGCCCGCCTTTCTTATATCTACTAAAATGTTTTTTAGCCTTCTTATCGCCCTTAGTTCTTCTTTTCTTTTCAACAGGATCTGAATCTTCGGCCATATTTACCTAGAAATGGAAATATATAAATGGTGCGGGGGGAGGGATTTGAACCCTCGTACCACTAAGGACTGGGACCTAAACCCAGCGCAATTGGCCTGGCTATGCGACCCCCGCTACAATTACCTCTGAACCGCACATTTAATAATAGAATTGGTCATATGCAGAAATGTTCAAAGATATAAAGAAGAAAGCCGAGGAAAAAGCTGGTGAGGTGAAAGATGCAACCTCAAATATGGGAAATAACGTTTTGGATAAAGCAAAACATGTAAAAGATAGTGCATCTAACTTGGCCACAGGTGCTGCTAAAACAGCTTCGGATGCTGCTTTATCTGCGGGTAAAATGGCAAAAGGCGCAGTAGATTCCGTGATTATTACAATCGCTACAAAAATTATTGTGAGTTCTATGAAAAAGGCTGGTAAGAAAGGAACATCGTATATTAGTAATGACAAAAAATATCAAAGTTTTATAGATCGTACTTGGGAACTATTACCTTTACCTGTAAGACTCATTGGCAAGGATACTTTGGGCTTTAATTCTAAACCATTGCGTGTGAAGACACAGGCTTTGAGCAGTGCAACAGACGTTGCGACAAT
>JAAZXG010000015.1 GCA_014240255.1 Methanobacteriota archaeon | reverse complement strand
AACCTTGACATATTTTTCTTGAAGGTCATTTATACTACTATTGATTGCGTTGATGTTTATGTAGAACTGCCGCCATAGGGTGATGTGGCAAATATTGCAATAATTTGTCGATTTGTTTCAAGATAATATTTTAGGACATTCTGGTGAAGTTTTAGCGATTCTTGATTTTGAGGATATGTGTTTTAACATACTGGCAATCGATTTGGTTGTAGCATTCATTGGGTGCTGCTGGATTGATGAAAAACCGGTTGAAGAATTGTGGTTTTCACTCTTATCTGGATATGAATCAGTACGTCCACTTTCACCAGAAGAAAGGGCCGCTTTACCTGAATTATACAGGTACGCTAGTCTCTCAGTTGCTGCTTGGCGTTATCGGAAATTTATCTTAGATGAAGAAGATTCGGAACATGCTGGAAGATATTTATTAATGATGAAAGGATTGGAAGAATCGGTTGAATTTCTAACTGAAATTAGAAAATAAGAGATGGAATAAAAAGAAATGATAATAAACACTATTTTGGAACTAGGTTAGTTTTTCGATTATTTCCAAAAGTTTCTTTTCTCTTTTTTCCCAAACAAACCTTTCTCTAGAAAAATCAGATCCATATTTTCCCATTTTTTCTAAATTAATATTTTGTAGTAAAGTTTTCATCCCACCAGCAACTTCGTGAGCATTAGTAGCATCTGCCGTTTCACCACATTTTCCTTTTTTAATCAGTTTTTCGACTAAATATCCTTTTGAGGTTAAAACTGGTACTCCCATTAACATATATTCAAAAATCTTAGTTGCTATTGCTCTGTCATAACGGGCTTGATTTTGTAAAAGACATAATCCTATTGAAGCTTCAGAAAAAATTGAAGCCAAATCACGATAATTAATCCAGCCTAACCAATTTATCTTCAAATCATTTTTCTTATCAAAATCATAAGCCCATTTTTCTAATCTTAGATCATAAAATCCACCTGCAATAGTTAGAGTGGCATCAATTTCTTTTTTCAGGATATTAAAGGCTTCTAACATGATTTTTGCTCCCCTTTTGCGAGTGAGACCTCCGACATATAGCAAATTTGGTTTATTCTTTGAAGTTTTAATCAGTTTAGGAAAATCAATTATTGTTGGATAATTAGGAATAACAGTAACTTTTCCAAATTTCCTTAATTGTCTTCCTAATAAGTTGTCAACAGTTACAATATGGTCTACTCTTGGACTTGCTATTTTTATAACAATTTCAGTTAGAGTTGCAGCTAAATTCCCCTGTAATTCCTTTTTCATAGGAACTAAATATTCATGGCAGTCCCAAATCACTGGTTTTTTTGTAAGTGCTTTTAAAACTAAGCTATAAACCAAGGGATCAAATTCATGACAATAAAATATGTCATAATTCCCTTTCAATGCTTGCTTAATTAATCTATAAGCTACAATTCCAGGTGGCCCATTTGTAGAATAGCATCTGACTTTTATTCCTTCCAATTCTCTTATTTTCGTCGATGTATGTGGAGTTAAGATTTCGATACTATGGCCTGCATTCTTCATACTGACAACCTCTTTGTAGACTCTTTGATCAAAAGGGTTGAAAAATTCCCTATCACAAATTATTGCAATATTTGCCACATCACCCTATGGCGGCAGTTCTAAAACCTGTTCATTCCTGCAATATTTGTGAAAGTACTGATGGTAGCCCCTTCCGTGAGGGTTCCAGACACTTTAGGACAGACCCTACATCAATTGGCTCTTGCAAATGGTCTTGCTAAAAAAGGTATAGAAGTTACCTTGTTATGCCGTTATGATAAAGAAAAAATTGATATTTCTAATTTTAGTCCAAATTTAAATTTCATACCAATAGTAGATCCGGGAATACCCTTTGAAAGAATAATATTTACAAGACACGCTTATCAAAAAGTTAAATCTGAGATAAGTAAATGTGATTTTGATATAGTACATGATAGAGGCTATATCTTTGCAGGTTCTGGTGTCCAAGCTGCTTTTGAAACAGGAGTAAAATCTATTCTTCAAGTTGATGATAATTGGATGAGGTCTGAATTATCAGCAACTAAAATGGCTAGACTATGGCCATATAATAAATCTGCAATTTATTCATGTCGGCAGCAAATAGAATTAGCCGATGGAGGTTTTACTGTAAGTTCTATTCTTAGAGATCAAATATCTGAATGGAATCCGAAGGCTAAAGAATTTTCAGTTATACAAAATGGTTATGAAGATGATTTGTTTAATCTTAAAAGTAAATCTTTAGGACTTAAAGATAAATTAGGAATTAGAAATAAGATGGCTGTTTTTGTTGGTGCTCTAGGTCCATGGCATGGCACGGATGAATTAGTAGAAATTGCACAATTAAATCCTTCCATAGATGTAGTTGTGGCAGGTGGTGGTTATGGCCACAACTTGCCAAAATTGGATAATTTACATCATATTGGAAGGCTTGAAAGACATGAGGTTCCAGGTTTATTATTAGAAGCAGATGTTGGTTTGGCACCTTATCCTAATATGGATTATGGTTTTTCACCATTAAAAATTTATGAATATATGGGTTGTAAATTGCCAGTTATAGCTACACTATTACCATCCGTTAAAGAAGCGACACAGGGGCATGCATTATTGGTAAGGCCTGGTCAAATGGCTGGTGCAATATCTAAAATATTACCTAATAACAAGTTGTTAGAAGACATGGCAAATTCAGCCTATATTTTTGCAACCAAGGAAAGGACTTGGTCCCAGACTATAGAAAAAACAATTAAACTCTATGAGGATACTTTATGAGTTTTGTACCTGGCCACATTAGTTTAACATTTTCAATTTGGCCAAATAAGAATCCATTAGCTATGGGTTCAATAGGTATGGGTGTTGTTCTTCCTCAGGGAGTACATTGTGCAGTTGTAAAAGAAGAATCTGATACTGACGAGAATATAATAATTAGAAAAGGTAAACGAATAGACGATCCAGTTACTTTAAGAGCAATTGAATTACTTGGATTTAATAATAAAGGATTGACAATATATCTTAGACATGATTTACCTTTAGGTTCAGGTTTTGGAATATCTGGAGCTTCAGCATTAGCTGCATGTTTAGAATTAGAAAAAGATTTGGATTTGTGTGTTAAAGCAGCTCACCAGGCTGAAATTGAATTTAAAACAGGTTTAGGCGATGTTATAGCAATTGCAACATCACTTAAGAATCATATGTCTCCATCTATAGTTGTTCGTCATGAGCCCGGTTATAGTGGTCAAACGAGTATTTATCCTATAAATGAGAAATTTATAGTTTGTATTTCTGGATTGGGTCGAGAGACTTCTGAAATAATATCCGATAATGAATGGGTTGAAATTATAAATTCAGCCGCTTTAGGCATACAATTTAATGAAGTTTCTATACGTTCCGCAATAAAGATAGGTCGTTTATTTACTGAAAAATCAGGTTTAATAAATAAAAATATATCAGAGATATTTGATAGTACTCCAATAGGTTCTGTTTGTACTGTAGCTCATCTTGGTACCTCAATAATTGCAATCTCAGATGATTTACTAAAACTTAGTGAATCACTAGAAAAATTTGGAGAAATCAGAAAATATTAAGTTGAAGGATTTGCTATTTTCCCTGACATATTGGTTTTAGGTAAAAACTTGGTTAGATTTTTTAGAAGTCCATCTTTTCCAGGTCCAGCTACAAGTATATTGTCCAAGACATCTTTTAATGTCGAAACGGGAATAATAGTAATCATATCTTTATATTTTGATTCTATAAGAACATCCTGCATATTCATAGAGGGTATGAGTACTTTTGTTACACCAGATTCAGCAGCAGCTTCAATCTTAGCCGTAACACCTCCAACAGGTAGAACTTGTCCTCTAACACTCAGTGATCCTGTTAATGCTACAGTTTGATCCACTTCTGCATTTTCTAAAGCAGAGATTACTGCAGTTGCAATCGAGACTGATGCTGAATCTCCTTCTACCCCTTCATATGCTCCTACAAATTGGACATGGATATCATACTTAGATATGTCTTCACCAGTATATTTTTTTATTAGCGCAGATACATTTTCAACGGCTTCTTTAGCTATTTCTCCTAATTTTCCAGTTGCTATAATTCTTCCTGCATTTTTAGATTGAGATGGTGTAACTTCAGCTACAATCGGCATCATAATTCCAGCCATTTCCGACATTCCTGAATTTGCACCCATGACAGCTAAACCATTTACCATTCCAATTTCTGAACCTTCAATAGAATACATTTTGTAGTCTTTACGACGTTCGACATAACGATCAGCAATTTGTTGTTCAAGTGGTTTTGCAATTGTTTTAGCTTTGAGAACGTGTGTGGCAGTTACGGTTTCATCTCCAATTTCTCTCGCAATATCTCCAGCAACTCGAACTAAACCACCTAATTCTCGCAGTCTTAAACTTAGGTGATTTTGTCTTCCAGCTCTACGTTGAGCTTCATGTATTATTTCACCAACAGCTTCTTTTGAGAAATGCCCTATTTTTTCATCTTTTGATACTTCTTGAGCAATAAATCGAACTAGTTTTTCCCTATTTTTTTGTGAATCTGGGATTGTAGAATTCATAAATATTTCATATCCATATCCTCTGATACGGCTTCTAAGAGCAGGATGCATACCTTGAATTGCATCTAAGTTTCCAGCTGCGACCAAAACGAAGTTACATGGAACTGGCTCAGTTTTAGTCATAGCACCTGCAGAACGTTCAGATTGTCCAGATATTGAAAATTCTCCTTCTTGAATAGCTGTTAATAGTGACTGCTGTGATTCTATTCTTAATAAATTAATTTCATCAATGTACAATACACCTTTGTGAGACTTGTGAATTGCGCCAGCTTCAACACGATCATGTGCTGGAGTTTCAAGTCCACCAGATTGGAAAGGATCATGTCTTACATCTCCTAGAAGTGCACCTGCATGAGTTCCCGTTGCATCAATGAAAGGAGCATTCATGTCTTTATCATGTAGTATCAGTCCTTTTGGTACATTAGCATTATCATTACGTTGGTTAGTATACCTCATAGCCATGAAAACAAATGCTGCAGCAATTAAACTGTAGAATACAATCATAGGATTACTAAAACCAGTAGCTATAAACCAAAGAACACCAAACATAATTATTAGTCCAACAATCATCATCTGGGATTTGGCTTTTTTCTCTTTTTCAATCATCGCTTGAGCTTTCTGTACTTGAACTATTTCCTTGCCTTTTCCAGCAGGAACAACGCGAACTCTAGGTTCATTGTTATCTTCATGATTATTGTAAACTAAGACATCTTGTAGTTCTTCTTTCGGTAAAAGCTCCGAAATTGAACGGGCCAGCATGGATTTTCCGGTGCCTGGATCGCCAATGAGCATGACGTGCCTTCTTTGTTCAGCTGCCTTTCTTATAATTTCAACACCATGTTTTTGACCAATTACTTGATCAATCAACATTTTAGGGACTGCAATTTCTTCTGTAGAATCCATTTCCAGATCTTTAACCCATTCACGAGGGTCTTGCAACATCTCACTTTTTTCAGCCATTTGATATTTAGAATCAATGCCTATAGATATATAAGTTTCTAAGAATCACAATTCAATATTTGATAGACTTTCATTATCATCTTCAATTTGAGGTATTTCTTTTAGAATGAATTTAGTTCCGTAATGTAGTATTCCACTTTCACTGTCTTCACCTAATTTTCTAAATACTGCCTTTACTTTCATACCAGGTTTAACAGTTTTTGGATTACAATCAACAATTTGTGACGTTATTTTTGGTCCTTCATCCAGTTTGATGATAGCCATACAATATGGTCCAAACATCTCGTATCCAGTCTGAGCTTGATGAACTACAGTACAATTGATAACATCTCCAGTGCCTTTGAATTGATAGTCTTCCATCGTTCCGATTGATTCACGACCTACATCAGGATCGAAACTCCTTCTTGGAAAATGATATGTTTTAGTTAATTTACAATACGATCCAATCAGATTGTATCGAGTGTCTAATTCTCTCCAGAATCTAGGTACTGACATTATTCACCCTCCAAAATGTGTACAACAGCAGTAGCAGCAGTACCTCCATGGTTTTCAACCATTCCAATTTTTGCATTTTTAACTTGTCTGTCTCCAGCTTCACCTCGAAGTTGTTGAACAATTTCTACTACTTGGGCAATTCCTGTTGCTCCAGGTGCATGCCCTCTGGCTTTCAGACCTCCACTGGTATTAACTGGTATTTTTCCACCAAGTTTGGTTTCTCCATCCAAAATTTTGGCTCCAGCTTCTCCTCTTTTGAATATGCCAATTTCTTCTAAAGCAATAATTTCAGATATTGTAAAATTATCATGAATTTCGATTAAATCCAGATCTTTTGGTTTTTTACCACAACTTTCGAACGCTCTTTTAGCAGCGATTCCAATTGCTGGCATTCTGTTTAAATATTTGCGATGATGTAAACTCAGTGTGTCTGATGCCTGCCCAGATCCTATGATTTTAATTGCTTTTTTAGTGTATTTAGAAGATTTTTCAGAGGCGCAAAGAACTACTGCAGCAGCTCCATCACTATTTGGAGCACAATCGAGCATTCGTAATGGGCTAGATACAATCCCTGAATTTGAAACAGCTTCAGAACTTATTTTGAATGGAAATTGAGCCATGGGATTCATTGAAGCATGATAATGATTTTTTGATGAAACTGCAGACATTTCTTCTCTTGTGGTTCCGTATTCACTAATATGACTTTGAGCAATCATAGCATGCAATGATGCAAATGTGGCTCCAGCTTTTGATTCCCATTGTTCATCAGACCCCATACTCACAGTATAGGAAGATTCAGAGTCACTAACATCTGTCATTTTTTCAGCACCGCCAACAACTGCAATGTCTATAAATCCGCCAGCTATAGCCATGTATGCTTGCCTTAGTGCTAACCCACCAGATGCAGACGCAGCTTCAACTCTTGTTGCAGGTACATGGTTATTAGTTAGACCACAATAATCAGCCATTAATGCACTTACATGTTCTTGTTGTAGTGTTGATCCTGCAGCCATATTTCCGATATACAAAGCATCAATATCTTTACTTGTAATTCCGGCATCATTAATTGCCGACAATCCAGTTTCAAGTCCCAACTCACGAAGTGATTTATCCCATAGTTCGCCAAATTTAGTTATTCCTATTCCAATGATACTTACGTCTCTCACTTTGTAGCCCCCATGTTCAATTTACCTCGGAATTTAGCATATGTTGCATAATTTACGATTTCCATTCTTGAAATCATATCTTCCACAGTTTCACTTCTATCCATATCCTTAATTTTATCAGTTACAGTAATATCAAAACCATCACTTCCAGCTCCAGAACCATATGCAACAGCAAGTATTCTATCTCCAGGTTTAGCGATGTCTAATATTGCTGAAAGGCCCAAAAACACAGCACCTGAATATGTATTTCCTATTTTTGGAGTTAATAATCCCGTCTCAAATTGCTCTTGTTTAAATCCTAATGATTTGGCAGCCCTTATTGGAAATTTTCCATTTGGTTGGTGAGTTACTATGTAATCATAGTCTTCAGGTTTTGTACCTGCTTTTTCCATGATTAGCATTCCACAGTTCATTACATGTTTGAAAAATGCAGGTTTACCAGTAAATCGACCTCCATGCCTAGGATATTTTTGCCCTTCTCTCCTCCAGAAATCAGGCGTATCTGTAGTGTAAGAAGTAGTATGGTTAATATTTGCAATTACATTTTTTCTTCCAATTATTAGCGCACCGCCTCCTGCTGAAGCACTATATTCTAGTGCATCACCTGGTGCACCTTGCGACGTATCTACGCCAATAGCAATTCCATTTTTAATTTGTTTATGTCCTACCATTCCCAAACATGTTTGAATGGCAGCAGTACCTGCCTTACAGGCAAATTCAAAATCTGCTGCAGTCAAATTAGGTGTAGCTCGAATTGCTTCAGCAACAATTGTAGAAGTTGGTTTTACTGCATAAGGGTGGGATTCTGAACCGGTATACACCGCTTCAATATCATTCCCTGTTAGTTTAGCACGATTCATTGCTTGACGTGTAGCTTCTACAGCTATAGTTATCACATCTTCATCTGGGCCTGGCACTGATTTTGAATATACATTTAGGTTTTTAGCCCAAGCACTTCCATCTGCACCCCATACAGAAGCAATTTCTCCGGTTTCAATTTTGTATCCCGGCACATATGCTCCATAGCTTACTATTCCATTCATTTTTTCACCTATTTTAAATACCTCAAATTGTCAATAATTTCTTTTTCAGAAAGTTCGGTCTTAACAAGAACAACTCTTTCCATATCAGCTAGTTTAGGAGCTAACAAATCAACAGCTTTTGGCCTAATATAAACAACCATTCTTGGTTTAACTGGATGCGCTCTTACAGCAATCATTGGAGATCGGCCATAATGTACTCCTGAAAAAAATACGGCTCTTTCATTTGACCAACCATACATCTCTCCAAATGCATTAAATGTAGTAATGGCCTTTAGTGAATCAACCATTGTATAACCATATATCGGTCTTTCAGTTAGTTCTTTATTTCCTGCCAATACTTCACCTTTTATAGTTTCTAACATTTTATTAATTGTAATACCGCTAGTAAATTCCTTGATATCAACAATGGCTTCATTAGTTCTTCTACCTACCATACTGTTGGCAACTTTGCTTCCATGAGACGAATCATAATCAACCATGGCTTCAACAAATTTCCGAACTGTTCCTATACCTGGTGAGGCTCTTCTCCCCTTTTCAAAATCACAAACAACAGAAGGTTTTACTTCTAAAAGATTAGCTAATTCTTTCTGAGAAAGATTAAAAATTTCTCTCCATTTTCTTAAAGTGTCTCCAGGCTTTTCAGAAACTACGATTTCTCCAGCCATTCGACGCGTAAGTTGTTTTTGCACATCATTTCATTTGGAGGTCACTATTTAATTATATATGTATCAGACTTCGTCAATTGACTTATTTCATGGGCGTGGTGAAAGATTATATAGGTGTTATTTTGTTGAAAATAGTGAGTATAAACAGTTGGGTCCCTAAAAAAATATTTTTGACCAAGGGTGCGGGGCAGCATAGAGAAAAATTAGCATCGTTTGAATTAGCATTGAGAGAAGCAGGCATTGCTTCTTTGAATTTAATTACAGTTTCTAGTATTTTACCACCTAAATGTGAATTTATTGATAGAAAGGCTGGCGTTAAACTTCTTTCACATGGGCAAGTTGTTCCTATTGTCTTGGCCCGCTCTGAAAGTAATAAACCTTCTGAATTAGTAAGCTCAGGCGTAGGTGTGGCAGTACCACGTGAAAGAGAAGACTATGGCTATCTTTCTGAGCACCACGGTGTCAATTTAACAGATGAACAAATGGAAGAATATGTTGAGGATCTAGCAGCTGAAATGTTAGCAACAACTTATGGTCTTAAGTTTGATCCAGATGCTTCATGGGATGAAAAACGAGAGCTTTGGAAAATAGATGACAGAATTGTTAATACACGTTCAGTAATTCAAACAGCTACAGTCAGTCCAGATGGACTGTGGACAACTACAGTTGCAGCAGCAGTATTAATATTATAGATTATTCACCAAATTGCTTATAATGTAGCAATGAGTTAGTATTATTCTAGTAATGCGTGAAAATCCTCCAATCTGGACATTTCAAGGAGCTGCATCTCCTTCATCTTTATCTATAAGTCTAGATGGTAAATTTGCAGGAGTAGGACACAAAAAAGGATTAACTTTTCTGAATGAGAGTGGACGGCCAGTATGGAATAACAGTAAGATAAGAAGAGTTAGAGATATTTCAGTATCAACACGTACTGGTTTAATGTCAATAGCCAGTGGTCAAAAAGTAATATATTTAGTTAATCGAGATGGTAAAATCCGTTGGCATAGAGAATTACAAAGCTCTGCAGTATCTACAAGTATCAATTCAAGAGGAACTATAATTGCAGTAGGTACTGATGAAGGTCGTTTAATTGTTTATGATGGTAATGGTAAAGTAAAATGGGAAAAGCACTTGAGTAATTCAGACTTTTCTGTAAATAGTGTAGATATTTCATCTGATGGACAATTTATAGTGGTGGGTACTAATTATTCAAGAGTATATTTATATAATATTAAAGGCGATATATTATGGACTAAAGAAACATCAAGTGAGGTTATTCAAACATGCATAAGTTCGAATGGAGATTATATTGGTTATTTAACAAGTGATAATACTTTTACGTTTGGAGTTAAGAGTTCACGTATTTTATGGGAGGAAAATTTCGCAGTTAAACCAGTTTGGATAGACATGACTCAAACTGCAGATTTTGTTTCTATTGGTGAGACTTCTTCTAAAGTTACATTATTCAATAAAAAAGGTAGAAAAGTTTGGGGTTTCAAATCTAGGCCTTCAACTAAAGGAGTTATGGCTAGTGGAGGAGGTTATCTATTTCTCGGTGGTGCCGATGGAGTTTACAAATATACTTTAGAACCCTATCTCCAGAGATTATTGAAATATGCACATAATAGAATTGAAAAAGCAGCGTCAGATAATTTAGATACAACAACTGCTAAGAAATTCTTTCAGACGGCTCAATCCGATCTTAAGAATAGAAATCATTTAAACTTTTTAGTAAATGTTCAACAAGCTTCACGTTCAGCTCGTGAAGCTCGTATTATTGAAAGCGATGTAACTCCTAATGAAAGAAGATTAGAGCGGAATGAGATGGAAAAGAATCAATCAGATATAACTCTAACAGCAGATAATAATGAAGATGAGATGATGTCTAAATTGGTTCAATTAGCTGAAATGCATGAGAGTGGAATTTTAAGTGAAGATGAATTTTTAATGGCAAAATCTAAACTTTTAAAACTTTAACTTAAACTTAATATAATCTGTGCAGTATTGACTAGCTTATGTCCGTAATGACAACATCTGAATATTTGATTCAAAATGCAGAAAAATATGCGAACAGTCCTGCATTGTCTTCTAAAGCTAAGTCCGGTGAATGGGATCATACTACTTGGTCAGAGTTCCATAATGAAACGATGGCCCTATCCAAGGCACTTATGGCGGTTGGTTTTGAAAAAGGTGATAACTTAAGTATATATTCATATAATCGTAAAGAATGGTATGTAGCCTATGCTGCAGCTAATTTTTGTAATGGTGCAGGAGTTGGGGTTTACCATACCTGTTCAGTGAATGAAGTCGAGTGGGTAGTTGGTAATTCAGACTCGAAGGTTGTATTTGTTGGGCATAATCCTATGGATGGGGGTGACACGTCAAAGATGTGTTCGCATAGACTTCATGCAGCTTTATCAAAACTTGAAAAAGTAGAAGTGGTAGTGGTAATGGATGGTGTAAATATGCCTGATCATCCTAAGGCTATATCATGGTCTGATTTTTTATCAAAAGGTAAAGATGTCAAAGACTCTCAAATCCATGATAGTATTTCAGGTATCAGTCAAGGAGATACTGCAACTTTAATCTATACTTCTGGAACAACTGGAAATCCTAAAGGTGTAGAGTTAACTTATGATAATTTTGAATATGAAATAACCAAGGTTCTTGAGATACAAGGTTATAATCAAGGAGAAAAATATGTTTCTTGGTTACCATGTGCTCATGTTTTTGGGCAGTTAGTAGACAACCATGCTTGGATTAGAGAGGCAATGCATATGCATGTAGTTGATAACCCATTGCATGCAATTGATTATTGTAAAGAAGTCCAACCACATTTATTCATTGGTGTTCCAAGAATATATGAGAAGGTTTATTCCAATTTAGTTGCAGGTTTGGGAGGAAAAGTAAAACTTCTAGGCATACCTATTCTTGGCGGCATAATCAAGAAGAAGGCAAAAGCGAAGATAGGAATGTCAAATTGTGTCTATGCTATTACTGGGGCTGCACCAATTAATCCCGATATTCTTGAATTATTTCATAAATTAGGTATACCTTTGTTTGAAGGATATGGAATGACTGAGACATCAGCCGGTGCCACAATAGGTCACAAAGGAGCTAATAAATTTGGTTCTGTCGGTAAAACTTTTGCAGGAGAAATCCGTATAGACAATCCTAATGAAAAAGGCGATGGAGAAATTCAATTTCGAGGCCGTCATGTCATGAAAGGCTATTACAATAATTCAGAAGCCACAGCTGAAACAATGGATGGAGAATGGTTAAAATCTGGAGATTTGGGTAGAGTTGATTCAGATGGATTTGTTTATGTTACTGGCCGTTTAAAAGAAATATATGTTAGTTCAGCTGGGAAAAATATAGCACCTCTTGTTATTGAGGAAACCATGAAATCAATTCCTCTTATTTCACAGTGTATGCTTGTAGGAGACAATAAAAATTATTGTACTGCGCTTTTTACGTTAGACGTTGGCGCTATTTTGAGAGATAAACATGGATTGGATGGAGCTACAGAAGTTCCTAAAGACCCGAATGAACAAATTTCTAAATTAGAAGAACTGGGCTCAAAATTATCAGATTATACTGCTAATCCTGAGATTCATGCCGAATTAGATGCTGAAGTTCAAAAATTAAATCAGAGGTTTATGAATCCTGAGCAGGTTAAGAAATTTACGATTCTTCCACGTGATTTAAATGTAGATGAAGGTGAACTAACTCCAACTCTTAAGATACGTCGTAAACAGATTAATGAGAATTGGGCAAAAGAAATAGAAGCAATGTATTCAGATTAATAGATGTTAAGAATAACCTTTTTAATTTCAGGGATTCTTGCAAGTATTAATTTTTATTTTACAGAATCCATAATAGTCCAAATATTATCTATTATTTGTTTATTAATTAGCTTAGGTATATCTGTTTTTTGGCCAGACCCATTACCCCCACCACCAGCTCCAGATTTGTGGTCTGAAGCTCCTGAAAGTAAAGAGCGAGATATGAAATTGTGTTCTAACTGCGGCAAAGCCGTTGATCAAAAATGGTCTATGTGCCCATACTGTTCTAAGAAAGTATGAGCAAATGGTTTTTTGCAATAGATAGAGGCGGAACTTTTACAGATGTTATTGGTATAGATCCTTCAAATAAACTTCATAAGTTAAAACTTTTATCTGAATCCTTACTTTATGAAGATTCAGTTATAGAAGGTATAAGACGTTTATTAAAATTAAATTCTAATCAGAAAATTCCATCTGATCAGATCGATCGAATAAGAATTGGGACTACCATAGCCACTAATGCATTACTAGAACGTAAAGGGGCGAAAACAGCCTTACTTATTACCAAAGGCTTTAGAGATTTATTGGAGATAGGAAACCAATCACGGCCTCGATTATTTGATTTGTCAATTCAGAAACCAGAAAAACTTTTCAAAGAGGTTTATGAAATTGATGAACGTTTAGATTCCGAAGGGAACATAATTCATAATTTAAATGAAAAAAAGTTATTACAAGATCTTAAAAAATTAAAGGATAAAGAGATAGATTCAGTAGCTATTGTTTTAATGCATTCATGGAAGAATGCAGTCCATGAAGAGAGATGTTATGAAATAGCAAAATCTCAAGGTTTTTCTAATATTTCAATATCAAGTAAGGTAATTCCATTAATCAAGATTGTTGGACGAGGTCAAACTACTGTAGTTGATTCCTATCTTTATCCTATACTACATAAATATATTTTATCTATCGAAGATGAATTAGGAAAAATCCCAGTGGAGTTTATGCAGAGTTCAGGCGGATTAACTGATTCACTTTCTTTAAATGGAAAAGATGCAATTATGTCTGGCCCTGCAGGAGGAGTAATTGGTGCAGCTAAGATTGGTAATTTGAATAAAATCGATGACATTATAGGCTTCGATATGGGTGGAACATCAACTGATATTTCCAAATATAGTGGTGAATTTGAAAAAGTTGTCGAAGTACAGGCTGGTGGAATTGAGTTCCAAGCTTCAAGTTTAGATGTAAAAACAATTGCAGCAGGTGGTGGGTCATTACTTTGGTTTGATGGAAGTAAACTTCAAGTTGGGCCTGAATCAGCAGGATCTAATCCTGGACCGGTATGTTATGGTCTTGGCGGTAAATTAGCATTAACTGATGCAAATCTTATTCTAAATCGAATAAATCCGGATTATTTCCCTTCTGTTTTTGGCCCCAATCAAGATCAAAAACTAGACAGAAAATCAGCTGAAAATGAATTTAAAAAATTAAAAGAGATTATCAATACAAAGACTTCATCTAGTTTCTCAATAGAAGAATTAGCTTTAGGCTTCATAGATATTGCTAACGAAAAAATGAGTAATGCAATTAAAGAAATATCTGTTTCTAGAGGTTATGATATAAGAAAATATGGTTTAATTTGTTTTGGAGGGGCTTCACCACAACATAGTTGTGGAATAGCTAAAATTCTTGGAATTAAGAAGATAATAATTCATCCCTTAGCAAGTTTACAATCGGCCTATGGTATTGCAAATGCTGAGCAGTTTAGATATGGAATCCAATCTTTTGTAAGTCCCTTGAATAAAGATTCATTGATTGAGGCTTCTCAAATATGTAGAAGAATTAAATTAGATTATATTTTAGAATTAGAAAATTTAGGTATAGACTCAGAGAATATTAGGTCCGATTATTTAATTGATATTAGGATAATTGGTACTGATAGTCACTTAACAGTTTCTTTAGAAGATATAGATAGTATAACTAAAGCTTTCACAGAAAGATATCAAAAAATCTTTGGATTTAAACCATCCGGTACGATTGAAATTGCAAATATAAAGGTTGAAGTTTATGGAGCTAATACTCGAATTCCAGAGATTCAGAGTGAAATGAAATCTACTAAATTCTCAAAGTCTTTGACCGAACATAAAATCTTTTTTAAAGATAAATATTCTAAGGTACCTTTTATTTCAAGAGATTTGATACCTATTGGTAAAAAATCTATGGGTCCTATGATGATTTATGATGAATATTCATCAATCTTAATTGAACCTGGATTTTCATTTAGATGTAATAAATTTAATCACTTAATCATAGAGCAGGAGAGTTTCGTAGAGCGATATATATCTGATAAAAGAGATCCCATTTCTCTCGAAATTTTCAATAACTTATTTATGAGTATTGCGGAACAGATGGGTTACACTCTTAGAAATATGGCCCATTCTGTAAATATTAAGGAAAGATTAGATTTTTCATGTGCTTTATTTGATGGTGACGGTAATTTAGTTGCTAATGCACCACATGTTCCAGTTCATCTAGGTGCGATGAGCGAGTCAGTTAAATCGATTATAGATTCAAATAAAAATACTATGAAAAAAGGGGATTTTTATTTGATTAATAATCCCCATAAAGGTGGTTCGCATCTTCCAGATTTAACAGTTATATCTCCTGTTTTTTCAGACAATGACAAACCAATATTTTATGCAGCTAGTAGAGGGCATCATGCCGATATTGGTGGAATAACTCCAGGTTCTATTCCACCTTTTTCAACAAATATTGAAGAAGAAGGAATAATTATTGATAATTTTTTAATAGTTGAGAATGGTATTTTTAGAGAGAAAGATTTTGAAGATTTGCTCACTTCTTCTGATTATCCTGCAAGAAATTTAGAGGAAAGAAAAAATGATGTAAATGCTCAGATAGCTTCAGTTCAGAACGGAATTAAAGGCATTGAAGATGTAATAAAGAAATATGGTATTTCAACAGTTCAGTCATATATGGGATATATTCGAAATAATTCAGCTGAGGCAATGAGCGATGCTTTGGAAAATTATTTAGATGGTAAAGAATTCAAAGAGGTCGAATTTGAAGATTATTTAGATGATGGGTCTAAAATATGTGTAAATTTAATAATTAAAGAATCTTCTAATTCCTTATATCCTTATCAAGCTATTGTTGACTTTGCAGGTACTAGTCCCCAAATGCATAATAATCTTAATGCACCTATTGCAGTTACTAAAGCTGCAGTTCTTTATGTTTTTAGATTACTAATTAATAGAGAAATTCCCCTAAATTCTGGATGTCTGGACTTAATTGAAATTAAGATACCAAAGGGTTCTTTGCTAAATCCTAACAATAAAGCAGCAGTTGTTGGAGGAAATGTTGAAACTTCTCAAAGGGTTACTGATGTTTTACTTGGGGCTTTAGGAATTGCAGCAGCTTCTCAAGGTACAATGAATAATTTTGTTTTTGGTAATTTAGATAATTCTGGAAAGCAATATTATGAAACAATAGCGGGAGGTTCAGGAGCTACTGAAGATTCTCATGGTGCCTCAGCAGTTCAAGTTCATATGACTAATACTAGATCCACTGATCCTGAGATTCTTGAACAAAGATTCAAAGAAATAAGACTTGAAGAATTTAGTATACGTAAGAATTCAGGCGGTGATGGTAAACATAGAGGAGGAAATGGTGTCGTCCGCTCATTACATTTCTTAGAACCTAGAAAAGTATCGATAGTTTCTGAAAGAAGGAGTAGAGCTCCATATGGACTCTTCGGTGGAGAATCAGGTAAATGTGGTTTAAATTCAATAAGAAGTCATGGCAAAGAAATAAGGTTAGAGAGTAAAGTTGAAAGAGTTGTAGAAAAAGGTGAAACAATAATAATCAAAACACCTGGCGGCGGTGGTTTTGGGGTAATTTAATTACCTAAATACTTTTATGATGCGTATTATATCGTATTATTGTATATGCGTAGATTCAATGCACTAATGATGGTCGCTCTTTTAGTTTTTTCAACAATACCAATGTCTGGTCTTGGTTCTGAAAATGAGCGTAATTTGTCTATTTCTGAAATTCCTGAAGTTAAGACATATATATGGGAAGAGTCTAATTGGTGGCAAACTACTGAAAGAGATATTAATCGTAATGGAGTGGTAGATTGGTTAGAAACAATTAAAGGTCAATATCCTGTTAGTATCTCTTATATTTCTGAACCTACTAAAGAAGATATTGAAATCTTAACAAATCTTGGTTTAGAAATAAGGTATAATATTAACTCAGTAAATGCACTTTTATTAGGATATGTTAATTCGAGTTTATATCTTCAACTTGGTTCTCTACCTAATGTTACAATGGTAGAACCATATGGTAGTGTTGTATTTTATGGTGATGTTCAAACTCCTGCAATTAAGGCTAGTAATTCATCAGTTTATCCTGCGGGTGCTTGGTCTTTAGGAGTTAGTGGTAAAGGCGTTAATATTGCAATAGTAGATACTGGAATTGATAATGAGCATCCCGGATTAGATGGTAAATTTATTGCAGGCTATGATGCCGTTTGCTCAGATGATGCATTATGCCTTGCTTCTTTTCAAGAAGATGATGGCTCTTTTGACCCAGATGATCAAAATCAACATGGAACTGCATGTTCAGGCATGGCAACTAGTACTGGTATACTGCCAAACGGTGAAGCTTCTAATTTTACAGGATCAGCACCGGATGCTAATTTGGTGGATGTTAGAATTGGAACTGCAGTTGGAGCAGGACCATTTGAGAATTATATTTTAGAACAGGAATTTTATGAATCTGCCATGGATGGTCTTAATTGGGTAATTGAAAACAAGGATACAGCTTGGCCAGGTGCAGAAAATGAAAGCTATGGTATTGATATAATCTCATTATCCTGGGGAATTACTTCTCATGAAAATGGAGGTTCAGATGGCACAGATATGTTTTCCCTTATTTTAGATGAAGCTACTTTGGCAGGAATTGTGGTTAGTGTGGCAGCAGGTAATGATGGTTCAGAAAATGATGGCTTTTCAGGTATGGGTTCCTCTAGTCTTTCAATAACAGTTGGTGCTCTTGATGATAAGAACAGTATTGATCGTGCTGATGATGGTATAGCATCCTACTCTAGTCGTGGTCCTCGTAGAGATAATAATGATGGTAATCCATATGATGAAATGAA
Source organism: Methanobacteriota archaeon (assembly GCA_014240255.1). Classification (GTDB taxonomy): domain Archaea; phylum Thermoplasmatota; class Poseidoniia; order MGIII; family CG-Epi1; genus CG-Epi1. Next base: position 10,271 of record JAAZXG010000015.1, on the reverse strand, counting down.
ACCTGATGTTTCTGCACCAGGAACGAATATAGTTCAAGCCGAAGCATGCCATGCTAGCGGTAGTTGCTACAATAGAATTCCGGGTCAAGATGCAGCAAGTAATGGGTATAGTGGTAGAGGTAGCGGAACTTCATACGCAACACCTTCAGTTTCAGGAGTTATTGCATTAATGATTGAAGCCAATCCAGATTTAGATCCCTTAGCTATTAGAGAAATACTCAGGCTTACTTCTGAAAGGCGAGAGACTCTTACCTCTGCTGATGGAGAGGGTGTTGAAGAGGGTCCATGGGCAACAGCACCAGAACTTGATCCTTATTGGAATCGCCATTTCGGTTGGGGAATGGTCGATGCTCATGCTGCAGTTAAATCATCATTATTGAATACAGATACGGATAATATTAATACGGATTTACAAACTTACATAATTAGTACAGAAACGGGATGGCAAACAGGGAGCAATAGCAATACGATTACAGGTCATTCTTGGTCAAGAAGTGGTTCAGTAGATAGAATAGAATATAGTGTAGATGGTAAGCCGTGGATGGAAGCACAATATTCTCCAGGTTCCAATGCTTCAATTTATATTGACTGGATAATTAATTTAGATTTAGAAGATTTATATTTTACTGGAGACCATACAGTACTCGTTAGATCAGTTGATTCAAATGATATGCATTCGATATCTGCGTATTCAGAATTTTATGCTTATGGAGAATCTCCAGAATCTTCATCTGAAAATATCTTAGTAATGCTCTCTTACTCATTATTAGCGATTCTTATTGTAGCTTCAGCAGTGTATTACCGAAAGAAGATTATTGCATAAGTCTTAAATCAATACGTAAGAGTGTAATTACGTGCGGTTCAATCTATTAATGACAGTTGGTGCTGTTTTGGTATTAGTAGGAATTCTTGGTTTAACCATAATTTTCCCCAAATTTATGGCAATAGATGGACAAACTTTTGTTGATCAAATAGACTCATCAACAGGCATAGATAAATTCGAGGATTATGAGGTTGGAGGCAATGTTATGATAGTTGATAAGATTGCTCGGATGGAAGATGATAATGGTAATACTAAAATATGGTTAGAGTCTATTGGTAAAGCTGAAAATGACATACCTTTTATTTTCAAATCTAACCTAATGAGTGATTTTGGAATTGGCAGTAGTGTAATAATTTCGTTTGAAGTTGTTAAAGATTCAGATGGACACGAGACTCCAGACGGATATCAAAATAGCCCACCAGGTCTAAGTCCGGATTCCATTAATGGCCGATTATCAACGAGCAATGAATATATTTTTGTTAGCTTTATGATTGTTGGTATTGGACTTGTTGTTTATGATTTTTATAATATGATAAAAGGAAAACAACAGCCTTCTGTAGAAGATGATTGGGGAATGCCTGCAGCACCACCAGTTATGGCGCCTGTAGCACCTCCTGTGGCGCCGGCTGCACCAGGTCCAGCACCTCTTGCTGAATATCCACAAAGTATGGCTGCAATTCCACAACCAGTAGCACCACCAATAAGTCAGCCTTCAACAATGACCATAACAGTTCCTCCAGGTGTAGTTCCAGGTCAAGTATTGACAGTTACAATGCCTAGTGGGCAAGTGGTAAATGTTCAGGTTCCTTCCGGTTCATCTCCCGGTTCTCAGTTTACAATAACGGTACAACAATGAAAAAAATATTTGGTAAATTCAGCTCGCTGGCCATTGTAGGCCTACTCCTGTTCACAGGTTGTTTAGATATTCTAGGAACTGAAGAAGTTTTAGGTTCTAATTTGAATCCAGTAGCCGTGGTATCTGTTGTTTCTGGACCGAAAGTTGTTGATCTGGGTACTTCTATTCAGTTTGATGGTTCAGAATCAACTGATGAAGATGGTACAGTTGTATCTTATAAATGGGATTTTGGAGATGGAACTACTGGAACTAATAAGCAAGAAATACATAAATTCTTGTATCCTGGAGACTTTATTGTTTCTCTTTCAGTTACAGATGATAAAGGCGCAGTTGGTACAAATGATCGGAAATTAACTTACATTACAGTTTTACATCCTGAAGTTTCACAATCATCCGATTCTCCACCACATGCTATAATCTCGGTTAAATCTTCAGTCATAGCTTCGGGTTCTGAGATTGAATTTAGCGGTGCAGGTTCTTGGTCTTGGGTAGATAATTCAGCTTCAACTTCAGATATCACAGATTGGTCATGGACATTTGGAGAAGAAACTGCAACTGCTACAGGTTCTAGTGTAACCCACAAGTTTGGTTCTTCAGGTGGTTTAACTGCTACTACTGCAGTTGGTAGTTATCCAGTAACATTGACAGTAACAGATAGTGATGGAAAATCAGATATTGTATACCGTACAATACGAGTAATATCTGATGAAACTTCCGGTCAAACATCTCCTGACCCTACAGTTTACACCTCAGTATCAATTGGTGATCCCGTAAGTTTGGATCCTGCTGAAGCTTATGATTCAGCTAGCGGTTCTATTCTTGCTAATACGTATGAAACGTTAGTGTTTTATGATCGCGAAAGGACTGATAGTTTAATTCCAATATTAGCTGAAGAAGTTCCTTCTGTATCTAATGGAGGCATATCTCCAGATGGCCTTACATACACTTTCAAAATTAGACAAGGAGTAACTTTCCATGATGGTTCTCCAATGGATGCTTCTGATGTAGTATTTTCCTTGAATCGTCTTATTGTAATGGATCTTGCAGCAGGTCCTGCATGGATGTACACTGAATTATTAGATAAAACAGATGACGATGGGGATGGTATTGCAGATAGTATTGTCCAGATAGATCAATATACTGTTCAATTTATTTTGAATCAATCAGCCCCACGTTTCTTACCAATTATGGCCTATAATGGAGCTTCAATACTTTCGAAAGATTGGGTTTCTAGCAAGGGTTGTGGTAGCCCTATACCTGGAGTCGAATGCCCAGGTATTCAAAAAGAAGTGATGGGTACTGGCCCTTATATGATGAATGAAGATTATGGAGGTAAATGGGTGCCTGAACAGTATGTTTTAATGCAATATTATCCTAATTACTGGAGAGGTTGGACTGATAATCAACGACAATCATTTGGCATAACGACCTCAGGTTATATTGAGACAGTTTTACTAAAGAAGAATAATGATCAATCTGCACGTATTTTAGAATTAAGATCAGGTAATGCAGACTCAGTATATGTTGAACCTAATTATCGTGAAGAAGTGCTAACATATGATGGAATGCAATATGAAGGTAATCTACCTTCATTAAGTATGGGTTTCATAGGTTTCAACCACAATATTGCTAATTATGAGAATACAGCCCCATCAAGTGATTTCTTTACTGATGAGGACATACGAAAAGGATTCTGTTATTCTTTTAATTATGATTCTTATATTGATGATATTTTAGATGGATGGGGTAAGCAACCTACAGGCCCTATACCTGATGGCTTACTAGGTTATGATGCTAATGGCCCTAAATACAGTTATAATCCAGCTATGGCACAACAGCATTTTGAAACTGCAGGTGTTTGGGACTCTGGTTTTACCATAACTGCTTATTACAACTTAGGAAATGATGTAAGATTGAATGCATTATTGTTGTTAGAAAATGCTTTAGAAGAAATGAACCCAAATTTTAATGTTGAGGTACAAGGACTTGAATGGCCTACATATTTAGACAAATTAAGAGCCAATGAGTTGCCTCTTTTCTTTTTGGGTTGGGCTCCAGATTATGCTGATCCTCATAACTATGCACATCCTTTCTTACATAGTGAAGGGCACTTTGCACATTACTTAGGTTTTGCATATGATGATATTGATAATTTAATAATGAGTGCAGCATCCGAGTCAGACATATCCACAAGAGAAGATTTATACTTTGATTTAGCTGATTTAGAGCATGATAAGGCACTATACATTTGGTCATCTCAATCAATAGGATATAAGATTTGGAGAGATTGGGTGAATGGCTGGTATCACAATATGATGCATGGGACTCTTTTCTATACTTTGAGCAAAAGTTAGGCAGAGTATTATCTTAAGTAAAACACTCCTTAGCGAACAGTGAAACTTTGGATTTATGTAGTTAGGCGCTTGGCACTGACCATACCAGTTCTACTGGGTGTTACACTCATTACTTTTTATCTTTCATATGGAATGGGTGACCCTTTAGCTCCATATGTTACTGAAAAGACTACTCCGGAGCAGTATGCCGAATTAATTGATAAACATAATCTTGATGAGCCAATACAGTATCAATATATTACATATTTGAGAAATATAATTACTTTTGAATGGGGTTATTCTAAGGTAATTAATCAAGACGTTTCTGAAGCTATGCCCGAAAAATTTGCGGCGACTTTAGAATTATCTATTTTAGCTTTCATAGTGTCTGTTGCTACTGCAATACCGCTTGGCATTTTTTCTTCGATTCGCCAGAATAGATGGCATGATCATAGTATTAGATTATTTGCATTATTTGGTTCAGCTATTCCTATATTTTGGTTTGCTCTATTTCTACAATATATTGTTGCCTTCAAGATGGATTTACTTCCCTTAAGTCTACGTTATGATCCTATTCTTTGGGAAATTACAGACCCTATTAAAATGGATACAAATTTTCTATTAATTGATGCAATTGCAGCTGGTTCTTTACCTCATTTTATGGATGCACTAAAACATATGATTCTTCCAGCTACAGTTCTTGCTTACGGTTCAATGGCTACTATTATTAGGCTAATGAGGGGCAACATGTTGGATGTTTTGGGTCAAGATTATATTAGAACTGCAAAAGCCAAGGGATTGTCTGAAAGGCAGGTAACTTTTGGACATGGAGCACCAAATGCTATGATTCCTACAGTTACATTACTAGGGATGGGATTTGCTGGTTTAATCAATGGTTCAGTTTTGACTGAGACCATTTTTACTTGGCCCGGCTTGGGTGCTTGGGCAATTACTGCGATGCGTAGTTTAGATGTATCTGCGATTCTAGCTTACACTTTATTTTCTGCATTTCTATACATTATAGCTAATCTTATTGTAGATATATTATACGCTTTCTTAGATCCCCGTGTTGAGTTGGGTGGTCATTTAAGTCTCGGTGAAATCATAGTTGTCTCTTTTTCAGTTTTATTGCTTTTAGCAACTTTTATGGACATTAGCATAGCTGTAGTTTTTAGTTCATTAATCATAATTTCTTTATCCTTATTAGTTTTGTACTCTGTTGCAATTAGATTAACACAAAATCCAGAGGATTTATTGTTAGTTGGTTTATTTGTAGGAACGCTTTTTGTTATCTGGTCGATTTTGACTGGTTTGTTCATGATATTATTATTTTTTTCCTTGGTATTTTATTCATTATATGTTTTATACAACTGGGCTGAGATACAGGAAAGTTTTGCTCCTAAATATGATGAATTAAAAAGAGCAGCTTATCAAATCAGGAGAAATCCATTGACCATGTTAGGATTATTCTTAGTTATCTCTTTACTATCAATTGCCCTTTTTGCACCTTTCTTAGCCCCTCCCTCAGAGAATCAGAGAGATGTTATGAGTATGGAAGAACATTTTGAATTCAATTATGATCACCAGCCTCCTTGCTATTTTTCATGTACTGCTGAATCAGGACAAGAGGATGGATATATTCTAGGAAGTACTGATCGAGGATATGATATATATTATGGTATTGTTTGGGGAAGCCGAACTTCTTTAGATGTAGCAGTTAAGGTAGTCTTAACAGGCACTTTTATTGCAGCCATAATTGGAGCAGTATCAGGTTATTATGGTGGTAAAGTTGATGATATCATAATGCGGATAACTGATGTATTTATTGCAATACCTGGTTTAGTATTGGCATTAGCAATTATTGCAGTCACAGGAGATAATTCTATAGAAATGCTGATGTATGCTTTGATTATAGTTTGGTGGCCGGGCTTCACGCGAGTTATTAGAGCTGAAGCATTAAGGATTCGGAAATTGCCTTATATTGAAGCTGCAAAAGCTGCTGGAGCTTCTGATTTTAGAATTATTTTTAAGCATGTATTGCCTAATTGTATAACTTCAATCATAGTTATAGCAACTATGGATATGGGAGGTATTGTCCTTTCTTTAGCAGCATTAGGATTTCTTGGTTTTGGTGGCGGAGCAGATCTTGCTGAGTGGGGTAAACTCGTTGCATTTGGTCAGGATGATATGCTTAAGGGAGAATGGTGGGGTTTCTTTTTCCCTGGACTAGCTGTAGCCCTTTGGGCTTTTGGCTTTTATTTACTAGGAGATGGTGTTCGAGATATTCTTGACCCTAAACAGAGGAATTAGATGTTAGAGATAAAAGATTTAAAAACAAATTTCAATACTTATGATGGTGTTGTCAAGGCACTTGATGGTGTTAATTTATCTGTTAAGGATGGTGAAATTTTTGGTTTAGTTGGGGAAACTGGGAGCGGTAAATCAGTAACATGTTACTCGGCATTACAGTTACTTCCCAAAACGGGTGAAGTAGTTGAGGGTACAGTATTATTGAATGGAGAGGATATAACATATGTTTCCGAAAGAAGATTGAGAGAAATAAGGGGTGGTGAAGTAGGTATTATCTTCCAAGATCCGTTATCAGCATTGAATCCAGTAATGACAATTAATGAACAAATAGGAGAAGTCTTAACACTCCATCAGGATAAAGAACTACGCCAAAAAGCTTCGGATAATGATATACCCGTTTATACTAGTAAAAAGTTTAGTTTTTCTCCAGGTATTGAATTTACTGTATTAGCGATATGTATCTCTTTTATTTCCCTTTTTGCAATGCTTGGACAATTTAGTTTTGGCTTACCTTTTTTCTTTGTTATAGTATTAATGCTTTTACGAGACTACTTGCAGCAAGATATTCCAGATTCTGCATTAGATATTATGGTGATGGAATCCTTAGACAAGGTCAAGCTTCCAAACCCTAGACAGATTGCTAGTTCATATCCTCATGAATTGAGTGGAGGGATGCAGCAAAGAGTCATGATTGCCATGGCCTTAGCAGGTAAAGCAAAGATGCTAATTGCAGATGAGCCTACTACTGCATTGGATGTAACTATCCAGGCTCAAATTCTTCAACTGATTAAAGATATTCAAAAAGAAGAGAATATGTCTGTTCTATTAATTACTCATGATTTAGGGGTTGTAGCTGAAACTTGTGAAAGAGTAGCCGTAATGTACAAAGGAAAAATAGTTGAAGAGAATACTGTAAATAACATATTTAAGAATCCTCAGCACCCTTATACTAAAGCATTGCTAAATGCAATACCTAAAGGTGGCAAAGAAAGACTAAAAGTACCAGATACTGGAGAATATGGTTCTATATGATGAGAGAATATATTATTCAGATTAAGGATTTAAGAAAACATTTCCCAGTGAAAAATGTTTGGGGAACTGATATCGCATTAGTCAAAGCTTTAGATGGTGTCGATTTGAATATTGAAGAGGGTAAAACGTTTGGTATTGTTGGAGAGAGTGGATGTGGTAAAACAACATTAATGCGAACATTATTGAGATTAGTTGAACCTACCTCTGGTTCTGTACTTTTATCAGACCAGTTTCTAGGATTGAAAGGGCGTAATCTTGAAAATTTAACAAATGAGGAATTACGTCTATTCCGTCGTCAGATTGGTGTTGTTTTTCAAGACCCAATGGGAGCTTTAAATCCTCGAATGTTAATTAAAGACATAGTAGGAGAACCTCTAGTAATACATGGAAAAACGGAGAATTTCAGGAGTAAAGTTATTGAATTATTGAATAATGTTGGACTTGGTGAAGAACATTTGTATAGATATCCTCATGAGTTTTCAGGCGGTCAACGTCAAAGGATAGTAATTGCAAGGGCTTTAGCTTTGGATCCCAAAGTATTAGTTTTGGATGAGCCAACTTCAGCATTAGATGTATCCGTCCAAGCTCAAATTCTTAATTTATTGAATGATTTACAAGTAAAATTCAATTTAACTTATGTATTTATTTCACATGACTTATCAGTTATAGAATACATGTGTGATAGATTAGCAGTTATGTATTTAGGTAAAGTTGTCGAGGAAGCTGATACTGAAGAGCTTTTTTTCAATCCCCAACATCCATACACCAAGGCTTTGTTATCAGCAACTCCTCAATTTTTTGCTCCTGACAAGAAAAGAATTATGATTCTTGGGGATGTACCTAGTCCAATAACATATCTGGACGAATCTAAAGCTAAACTGGCTACTGAGATAACAGTGCAGGAACGTTTAGAAATCAAGGCCTTAGAAGGTAAAGAGATAGACTATATTGTTAGGTCGAGTCTTAACGAGGTATTTCCATTGAAAAAAGTATCAAATGAACATTATGCGAGAGTGAAATAATGGCAGAACAGGCACCAATTTATCGTCTTATATCACATATGAAAGAACGCCGTTCTACGATGTGGTTAGCTACTTTATTTTCTATTTTGAATAAAATATTTGATTTAGCACCTCCATTGTTAATTGGGGCTGCAGTAGATGTCGTGGCTAGGCAAGAAGAATCTGTATTGTCGAATTATGGCTATACAGATCCTAAAGAACAATTAATAATTCTTTCAATTTTAACCGTTATAATTTGGGTTTTTGAATCTCTCTTTGAATATATTTATGGAGTTTTGTGGAGAAATTTAGCGCAAACAGTTCAGCATGAGTTGAGATTGGATGCATATTCCCATATTCAAGAATTGGAAATGGCTTGGTTTAGCGATCAATCCAAAGGTGAATTGATGTCAATTCTGAATGATGATATTAATCAATTGGAAAGGTTTCTTGACAAAGGAGCAAATGAATTATTGCAAGTTGGAACTACGGTTGTAATTATTAGTGCAATTTTCTTTTACATTTCACCAGCTATAGCAATTTATTCAGTTATTCCCATTCCAGTAATTATTTGGGGTTCATTTAGGTTCCAATCACGTATAGGTCCTCGATATGCAGAGGTCCGAAAGGAAGTGGGATTGTTGAATGCTCTTCTTTCTAATAATTTAAGTGGAATAAGTACTATCAAAAGTTTTACGAGTGAAGAGCTTGAAATTGAAAGAGTAAGAGCAGCATCACAAAAATATCGTGAAGCAAATCGTAAAGCAATAAGATTGAGTGCAGCTTTTGTACCATTAATCCGAATGGCTATTTTGGTTGGATTCACAGCAACTTTACTGCATGGAGGAATAGTTACACTTAATGGAGGTATGGAAATCGCATCGTATAGTGTTATGATATTTATGATGCAAAGATTACTTTGGCCTTTAACAAGATTAGGAGAAACATTTGATTTGTATCAGAGAGCAATGGTTTCTACAACTAGAGTTTTGAATTTACTTGAAACAGAGATAAGTGTTCAAGAAGGTGACAAAGAATTAGATATAACTAAAGTTAAGGGAGACATAAGATTTGAGGATGTTAATTTTGCTTATCCTGAGAGAGATGAGGTGATTACTAACTTAAGTTTAGCAATAAAGCCAGGCACAACACAGGCGATAGTAGGTTCTACAGGAAGTGGCAAAACAACTTTGATTCGTTTATTGCTTAGATTTCATGATAATTCATCAGGTAAAATATTCTTGGATGGAAGTGAAATTAAAGATTTGAAGATTAAGAGTCTTAGATCCTCTATTTCACTGGTAACTCAAACAATTATTTTGTTTCCCGGGACAGTTATGCAGAATATAGCATACGGTAGAGATGGGGCAACTGAAGAAGAAATAATATCTTCAGCCAAAACTGCTGAAGCTCACGATTTTATTATGAAATTACCATTTGGATATGAAACTCAAATTGGAGAGGGTGGTCACAAGTTATCAGGTGGACAAAGGCAACGTCTTTCAATTGCTAGGGCTGTTTTGAAAAATGCACCAATATTAGTTCTTGATGAGGCTACATCATCTGTTGATAATGAAACAGAAGAGGCTCTTCAAAAATCTCTTGAAATTATATCAAAAGATAGAACAACTATAGTAATAGCTCATAGGTTATCGACGATTAGACATAGTGATTCTATCATTGTTTTAGATGATGGTAAAGTAGTAGAATCAGGAACACATGAAGAGTTATTAGACAATAAATCACAATATTTCAAACTTTGGAATGTTCAAACTGGAAAGCGTTAGCTGATAGTTGCCCTTATCATCCCCTTTCCATCTTCCCAAGAAGGATAGGAAACAAGGGAGCCGACCTTTATTTCATTTTGCATTTAACACCTTCGCCTCTCCATACCACTGTTGGACTTGATCAAAGGC
>JAAZXG010000014.1 GCA_014240255.1 Methanobacteriota archaeon | reverse complement strand
TTCAAAATTAGGCAAGGAGTCACATTCCATGATGGAACGCCATATTTATTCAAAGGTGAAACTTGGATTCGTGCGTTAACACAATCGGCTGGGTTTACCATATATTTGAATGCATCTTCTTTCACTTTTCCATCCACAATTTCCAACCTGGATTCTGTGTCTGGAACCATTTTGATTAAAACTGCTATGTTCATGTTTTTACCTCTAAATTTTCTAATAATATCTCAGAAATGTCTTTTACTGGTTTTCCATCGCCAATACTTTTCAATCCGTCACTCATCATTGTCATACAGAAAGGACAGCCTACAGCTACAGTGTCAGCCCCTGTTTTTGAGGCTTCTCTTGCTCTGATTTCATTAACTCTTTTATCAGCATCTTCTTCCATCCATATTTGGGCGCCACCTCCACCGCAACAGAAGGAATTAGTTCCATGCCTTTCCATTTCGATAAGATCATTTCCTAAGGCTCCTCTTGGTGCTTCAGTTTCACCTCCAATACGGCCAAGATAACATGGATCATGGAAAGTAACTTTGTCTTCAAAGTCCTTAATAATTAGTTTTTCTTTTTGGCGTAATTCATTTAATATTTGAGAGTGGTGGTATACTTCATATTTTCCGCCATATTTTTCATATTCTTTTCCTATTGTATGAAAACAGTGTGGACATGCAGTAATTACTTTGAGTGTTCCTAAAGAATTCATAGTGTCTACATTCATTTCAGCCATCATTTGGAACAAGAATTCATTGCCTGCTCTTCTTGCAGGATCTCCATTACAAGCTTCCATTTCACCTAGTATAGTAAAGTCAACACCAGCTTCCTTCAAAAGCTTGGCAGTTGCGATTGATACCTTTTTATTCCTATCGTCGAAAGAACCAGCACACCCTACATAGAATAAATATTCAGCAGGTTCACCTATTTTTATGTCTAAACCATCAGCCCAATGAGCTCTTGTATGTGCACCTAAACCCCAAGGGTTTGAATTGCGTTCTAAATTATTAAATAAGTTTTGGAGTTCTTCTGGAAATTCCGATGCTTCCATTACTAAATGCCTTCTTGCGTCAGTAAGTTTTGGTACATGCTCAATATGAACAGGACATGCTTCTACACAGGCATAGCAGGTTGTACACGCCCATATTGCATCTGGAGTAAATCTTTGGACAATGTCTTCTTCAGGTACCTTACCCGATAGAAGTGAAGTTCCGTGTTCTTTACCATAATTCTTTATGTCCATAATAATTTGCATAGGATTCAATGTTTTTCCACTATTGTATGCAGGACAAACATCTTGACATCTTGCACAAGCCGTGCAGGCCCATCCATCAGATAATTGTCTCCATGTAAAATCAGTGAATTTGTTGACTCCCAAAGTCAAATTATCAAAGTCTAAATCATCCGTTTTAACTGCAATATTGTCCTCATTAGTTTGCATAGGGAGCATGGTGCCCATAGGTTCATGATCTTGGAACATTACATTGGGAATGGTTCCGATTAAGTGTGAATGTTTTGTTTGAGGAATTTCAATTAAGAAAAGCCCAATCAAAATCATATGCATCCAATAACTGGCATCTATAATGGTAGCTAATGTTTCAGTATTGATGCTCTCCATTTGTTTAGCAAAAAGTACGCCGACTGGCTCCCAATTATTATAGTGTGAATTCTCCCCTATCATATATCCAGCTTCTACAATGAATGCAGTTATGACAATTCCTAAGATTGCAAACAAAATGAGAACCCCTTCCATACTGGTGCCTTTTAGTTTTTCAGGTCTTACAATTAATCTACGATATAGTGATACTAAAATTCCAACTCCGGCCATTGTGTATCCTAAATCTACAATAAGATTCCATATATTGGCTAGGTATATCTTTTCAAGAAATTCCGCAAATAGCCCTCCAGTACCTAAATCTATCACATCGCTGACAAGCATTAGGAATCCCCAAAAAATCAAAGCATGGGCATATCCGGCTAATTTGTCTTGAACTACTTTCCGTTGTCCAAGCCAGTCAGTCAAAAATTCTTTTGTTCTTTGTTTCCAGGAATTGAAACGGTCATCATCTTTTCCAAGTCTTATTAATTTTACAATAAATCCAACTTGGTATATGTGAGAACCTATAGCAATTAGGGACCATAGTCCAAGAATAGCATACCACGGAATGCCATAATAATCATGAAAAGGATTCATCAGGTATCTCCTATATTCGGTATCCTGTCCATTCTATTTTAAATATCTCCCAAGTTTACACAGATTGTAAAGACATCGCCATCTTTAGCATTAAATTTCTTTCTAAGAAAAACTGGTGAAATTACTTCTACAACTCGCTTGTAATGAGTTCTTTTTGGAGAAATTATTGCACAATTTTCAACACTTCTTGATCCACTTTTGAGCACACATTCGAACACCCAAGCTTTTCCAAATGTTCTCCCTTCTTGTTCAAATCCATTAATTAGCATTCCTTCAGCAGCTCTCATAGCTTCTATTTTTGGTATTTCATCTTCATTAAGTCTTAAATTGAAAGTTCCTTCAAATGGTTCCCAACCAAGTTTTTCTTGAAATTGTTGCATATATCCTTTTTTAGAAATATAATACCCGCCTTCTCCAAGACCTGTTTCTAATGTTCCTTTCATTTCTATTTCTCTCTTTGTTCCAAACATTAAACTATATTCAGAGAATTCCTTTCTTAATATCATAATACCTTTTTCTAATATGGTAACAACTTGTCCACCTTGTGCCAATCTCCTATCTAAATAGCCTTCATCTACTAGTTGTATTAGATACCTTGATGCCGATTGTTGACTAATTCCCAAATTTTTAGATAATTTAATCGATGAGATGTGTACGGGATGCCTAATTCCACCTTGCAATGCCAGAAATTTTAAGGCAGAAAGTAAAGTTGGTTTCAGTCTTTTTCCTCCTTTATTATATCTTGGAGTTGGTTCTTTTGATCTTCAGTCATATGTTCCATCGATTTCCGAGATTGATCAACTAAATCACCCATTATGATACTATAAAGCATTGGCACAAGTGTATTGCTTTCTATTCTAGCTTCGTAATCATTCATGGCTGCATCACGTTGAGTTTTCAATTGTTCAGCATCCATACTTCCTTGACCTAAACCTTGACACGCTTTATCACTTACAAAATATTTACTTCCATTATAACTTAGAGGATAAGCTTGACAGTTTAGAGGCATATCATGGTGTATTTGACAGATTTTATTTTCGGAATCATACATTGGACATCCATTTTCCCCTTCTTTGGTTTCTAGTACTAATTGTGGGAATCCTCCCGCCATGTCCATACCTATGTTTTGACCTAGTCCATTTAGGATACCGTTTTTTCTCCATCTGGCGATATCTTGGAAAGATACAGGAACTTTTTCAATTTTAGAGCAATACTGTCCACATTTTACGCAATTATAAACAAATTTAGGGGCTGCTTTCACACTTTTTTCTGACATTTTGGATACTCGTTTTTGAGTAAGAAATAAATGTAGTTAATAATAATATTCCTGTTATCTAGTTAGCAATATTATTAGTAAAAAACAGTTATTGTCTTATTCTACGCGTAGGATATTAACCCTTTTAACGCCCCTCCCATATGTTGACATGGTGTGAATGCTTATGAACGCAAGTAAGATATTAACGATAGCCGTGGCTTTTGCTCTTTTGGTGTCAACTTTGATGCCTATATTGGGTGTAGGTCCAGTCGCTAACGCAGCGGCAGAAGGGGATACAGTAAAAATTGGTTTTTTGAATCCAAGTACTGGTCCAATAGCAGTCTATTCTGAGGCTTTTTCAGATGCGGCACAAATAGCTATAGATCATTTGAATGAGGGTCAAGATACTCATGATTTTGAATTAGTTGAAGCAGATTCAGGTTGTTCAGGAACAACTGCATCTACAGCAGCTCAAACATTAGTTGATGCCGGTGTAGTAGGAATTGCCGGAGCAGCTTGTTCAGGTGCAACTCTTGGAGCTATGGAAGTCGCTAAAACAGCAGGTATTCCTTTAGTTTCTTATGCCTCTACTTCTCCAGCTTTAACAACTGCAGATGATGGTGGATACATGTTCCGTGTAGTCCCAAGTGATGCCCAACAAGGTATGGCTATGGCAACCATGGCAGCAGCCCACGGATGGAAAAATCCAGGATTAATTTATATGTCTAACGATTATGGTGCAGGTCTTGCAGCTGTCGTTAGAGGTGCTTATGCAATGGGCGGTGTAGAAATGTGTGTAGATATTTCGTATACAGATGATACTACAGACTTCTCATCACAAGTTGCAGACCTCGCAGCAGCAGAATGTGACAGTTTAATTACAGTTACTTACGCAACAGATGGTGCAGCACTTCTTGAAGAAATGGCAACACAAGGTATTCAAGGTCCAGCAAGTCCAGTATGTTCAGTAGATTGTCCATTTCCAATAATGGGAGCTGACGGTATTGCAGACATGGGTTTCCTTGCGGAATTCACAGATCCTTCTGCAGCAGTTTCAGTTATAGTTACTAAACCATCACCAGGTTCAGATAGTGATGTTAAAACAGGATTTGATGACGCATGGGCTTCAACCGATCGTAATGCAAGTGCAATTTATATTCATGAAACATATGATGCAGTATCCATAATTGGTATGGCTGCAATGGCAGATACTGATGGTGATTTACGAGATGATCTTAATAACTTAGGAAGTGGCGCAGGTTTTGTTGGCGCTAGTGGAACTCATCAATTTGATACAGTTGGAGATGTTGCCGGATCAGGTTATGAGATATGTCAATTCAATCCAACACCTCAAGGATTAGTTTTAGTATGTAATGGTCACTGGGGCTTATTATCAGGTTTAACTTTCCCAACAGCTATACCTATACCAATTGGTATGTTGAATCCAATGACTGGGCCTATTGCTCAATTTTCACCAGGATTTAGTATTGCTGGAGGTATTGCAATTGCTTATATGAATACAATATCACCTTTAAATTTCCAATTTTCATTAACTGAAGCCGATTCAGGTTGTGATGGAACAAAGGCCGCTACAGCAGCTCAAACATTAATTGATGCAGGTGTAGTAGGAATTGCAGGTGCAGCATGTTCAGGAGCTACTCTTGGAGCTATGGAAGTTGCTAAAGCAGCAGGAGTACCTATGGTATCCTATGCTTCTACTTCTCCAGCTTTAACTACTGCAGATGATGGCGGGTACTTATTCAGAGTTGTACCAAGTGATGCTCAGCAAGGTCAAGCTCTTGCAGAAGCTTTCGAAGCTTCAGGATTTGAATATCCAGCTCTTATATCTATGACTAATGATTATGGTGCAGGTTTTGCAGCAGCTTTCGCAGAAAATTTTGGTGCAGATGACATTTGTGCCGAATCAACTTATGCTGATGATGCTACTGATTTCACATCTATAGTTGAAAATGTAATAGCTAGTAATTGTGATTCAGTTGTTATGATTACTTATGCAACTGATGGTGCAGCTATAGTCGAAGAATTAGCAACTCAGGGATTTGAGGGTGCTATATTTGGTGGAGATGGTATTGCAGATGTTACTTTTGCAAACGAATTCACAGATAATAGTTCATTAGATGGTCTTACAGTAACTAAACCAGCAGCAGCAGCAGGTTCACCACTAGGTATGTTATTTGACAGCATATATGGTCCAACAGCAGCAGCAATGGGATATGAGGGTGGAATTTACACCAAAGAAGTATTTGATGCAGTAGCCATAATTGGTCTTGCACAAGCAACAGCCTACAGAACGCCAGTTGAAGATGGTGTCAAGGAAATGCTAGGAACTGTTATTGCAAGTCCAGATGCACCACAAGCTGGTGCAAGTGGAGTTCATGCTTTTGATCCAAACGGTGATGTTGCAGGTTCAGGATTTGATATATGTACTTTCTGGGTATGGGGAGAAGAAAATATGGATAATGAAGTTATGTTGGACTGTCACAGTTCTTGGGGCTTGTTCGAAGGTCTTATCGATGGTGGTATACCTACGGCCGGTGATGACTGTCCATTCTATAGTGATGCAGGAATAGCATTGTGCGAAGAACAAGATAATGATGTTGAATGTGATGGTGAAACTGAAGCAGACGGTGCAGCATGCGCTGAGATTGTAATGACTTTCTGTGCAGAGAATGAAGACGAAGGCTGTAGTTTCTTCCTTGATGAGACAGAGAATTTCGATCCTGAAAACGAAAACAACAACTGGACTTTCAAGGACTTCTGTAATTGGGAAGACTTCGCTGATGAAGCAGGACCTTGGGAGAATGGTTTCTGTGGAGTACTTACAGCTGAACCAGAACCAGAACCAGAACCAGAACCTGAGCCAGAGCCAGAAACCAACGAAACTGTAACCGAAGAGGAAGTCAAGGAAGTAGTTGACGAGGTACCAGGTTTCGGTCTACTTTCTGCAGTAGCAGCTATTGGTGTAGTGTTACTTCTCCGCAGAAGACTCTAAGTCAACTGTAAGAGAAAGGACTCATAAGCAAAAAAGGCAGCCTAGAACGAGGCTGCCCTAGTTCGCTAGAGTATTCATATATTGGGTACTCTATTGGTAATAAGATTTGGAGGATTATAAGTGAGTGGAAAGGAAGTACCAGATATTCGTATTCGCTTTGATTCCATACCTGTTGGTTTAGCATTCGCCATTATTGGTCTAATTGACTCAGCCTATGGCCTTAGGTATGGTTCAGGTTTATTTTCCATACTTATTCATGGTGATCCTTTATGGATGGTACAATTTATTGAGTTCATAATATCCAGTATGTTTATTTTGAATTATGGTTTAAATAATTTGGAAGGATATGCGAAAATAGGATTGGTTTTAGTTTCTCCTATAATTGTTATTTTAGTCTTTATGTTTTCTATTGATCAATTATTAGTTGGTCAAGAATCTACAGCCTCTCCAAGCTTCAATATAAGTTCAGTATTATTTAGTGGTTTTTACTGGGCTGCAGCCTATCTTTCCATATCAGTAGGATTAACATTAATTTATAAGGTTCAAAGATTTGGTAACTTTGCACAAGCCGAGATGATGTTATTTGGAGCTTATATCGGTTTTACAATGATGTGGAGTCCATTTTTCTACACATTAGTTGATGGTAAGAAAGTTTTAAACATTGATGTAGCTACAGACGACATTATTACTTGGGATTTATTTTTCTGGGCTTGTGTATCTGGTTTTGTAATAACTGGATTTTTAGGAGTATTGATTGATAAATTAGTTTATAGTCGATTCCGTAAGAAAAATGCAACTCCCCAAGTAATGATGATTGCTTCACTTGGTGTAGCTATGATTCTACGTGGTCTTCTTTATTTGAGATATAATGCGAGTACGTATCTTTTTGTTCCGGATAAAGATTGGCGTATGAAGACTTCTAGGTTTGAATTTTCAGAAGGTGAATCTCCATCAATATCATTTGGACCATTGGGGGAGATTGGCTGGCCAGATTGGTTGAATCAAACGATGCGTCTTCGCTTTGGTACTAGAACTTCAGAGGACAATGAAGAGGGCATGGATCAGACCGCTTGTACTGAAGCTGGAAATGAGGAAAGTTTTTCATCCAATTGGAATGATTCTGAAAATTATGTAGATGCTAATGATAATGGTCAATATGATGTAAGTGAATTTTTTATTGACGCTAATGCGAATGACCAATATGATGCCAATGAATTTCTTGTAGATAATAATCTAAATGGGCAATATGATGGCGCTGAAGCTTTCACAGATAATAATGGGAATGGCATTTGGGATGACGGAATTTGTACTATAATTGAGCAGTTATCATTCCGGGAAATGAGTGATTCTAGCTATTTCTTACAGTATACCAAAGCGGGATTAATATTTGGTGTATTTGCGTCAGTAATTTTATTATTATTTTTACTTAATTTATCTAGATTAGGAAAACAGATGCGAGCAGTTGCGGATAATCCTCATTTGGCGGCCTCATCAGGAATTAATGTTGAAAGAATACATGCAACTACAGCTTTCTTAGCTGCCGGAGTTTCTGGTTTTGGTGGTGTATTATTTGGCATGTACACTCGTGTAAATCCTGAGGTTGGATTAAGTATTCTTTTACCAGCCTTTGCAGTTATTGTTTTGGGAACCTTAGGTTCTGTAAGAGGGGCTTTGATAGCTTCAGTAATAGTAGGATTAGTTCGTGCAATCTCTGAGACTTCTTTGTATGGTATTGGTCCTGCATTAAGTGGCCCCGATCTTCCTAGGTCTGGATATCCTGAATTTGGTGAAGCTATGCCTTATATGTTTTTGATCGGAGTTCTGATGATTATGCCTAAGGGTTTAGGCAATGCTTTAGAGAATTGGGAAATAGATCGTGCTCGAGACGGAAAGGGTTCTATTTTCAGCTGGTTTAACTTATCCATTTTTTCATTTTATCTGGTATGTTGGAAAATAACAGGTGATTGGTTTGCTGGAATAGCTTTAGTAGTGATCATATCATTTGTTTATTTACTTCTAAAATCTATCAAATATAATGATTTTAAGGGGATAGCAAATTTACCCGAAATACCTTACTTGGGTGAGCAATTTAGAGCATTTACGGATTCACAGAAGTTGGGTATTTTTGCAATTTCAATACTCCAAGTGGTTTTAGTGAGCATATTGGATATTCAGACATCAGGTTCAGGTATTTTCTACCTCATTATAGATTATATCTTCTTTATTTTGACCTTGATTGGTCTAATTTTAATTTATTCGTCAGCAATTTCTTTAATTGATTATTTAAACAAAATATTTAGTTCATCAGGGAATCTTACGTATCATCAAAAAAATAGGCTTTTAGTATCTAGTTTTTCATTGATTGTAATATTCTATGGCGTCGATTACTTAGTTAATGGTTCAGGAACAATTTACTTGGTTTTAGATCTTTTATTTTTAGCTTTGCAAGCTTCTGGAGTCATTCTTTTATTTTTTACAATATATCTTTCTAAAACTGATTTATTTGTTGGCTTCAAGAATCTAGATGATAGACTTATTTCACAATCTGAAGTTGGTAAATGGTCGTTATTGTTTGGAGGTTTATTTGGAGGCGGTTTCATATTATTCATGGATCAAATTACTTCAGGCTCAGGAATTTTATACTATATGATAGATTTGTTTTATTTGATTTTATTATCATTCGTAATTTCATTAACAATATTAGTAATATTTAGATCGAAATCAGAAATAACGCATAGAGTCAACCTATTTTTTGTCTTTTTAGGATTATTACTATTAAAATACGAGCCTCTTATTGAACCAAGTTCTGTAAGAGATACTGAATCTACACTTTATGTAACTGAGTTAGCATATATTTTATTGATATTGTCTTTTAATGATATTCATCGCCTTTTCTTTGGGGCAATAGAGCCATTAAAAGAGATATATAGTATAGGAATTAGAAAAATAGAAAAAGAACTAAATATTCCAGTTTTTCTTTTGGGTCTTTTCCTAATATATTTTAATAGTTTGATAGTAGGTATATTTCTAATTACTTATTCTTCTTCTTCATCAATGTCTATAATTAGAGATTTAAAAGATAATCTTATTACAAATAATAAATCATTTTCGCGTGTGATGGATTTTACTAACCGACACCTTCCTTATGGCCGTGAAAGCGAAAAGGGTTCATGGTTGATATTTACTTTATTTTTAATTATTCTTATCTATATCTCATGGTGGCTACCTAGCATAACTAGTTTTACAAAATCTATGCAAATTTCTCGAATAATTACTTTGGTTTGCATTTTTTCGATTTTATCTTTCACATTAAATTTACATACTGGAATAACTGGAATGACTAATTTTGGTATTATTTTCTTTGCAGGTATTGGAGCAATAACGTTAGGGCTTTTGACGATTCCTGAAGAAATTTGTAATTCTACAACTGGCGTTTGCTTTGAAAGCGGAGGTTATGGCTGGTCTCCTTTGAGGGGACTTATAGCTGCCATCTTTGTTTCAGGATTAGCTGGTTGGCTTCTTGCTTATCCTACTGCGAATCTTCGTATGGATTATTTTGCAATAGTTACAATATCACTAGGCGAAATTGTAAGAATTTCAATGAAGGCTGAGCCATTACTTAGAGCTGGGACTGGAACTAATGCAATAGGAATAACACAATACGATTTGCCACTTGAGGAATGGTGGGCCTCTTCTATGGATGATTCATTAGGTAGATTGCTTAAGTTAGAGGATCAGTCGGGTGCTATTCAAGCTGCACCTTATGGTCTTTTACTTGCAGTAATTTCACTAATATCTCTTATTTTCATTTGGTTCCTCTTAGAAAAAATATTGTCTTCACCCTGGGGTCGTATTTTACGTGCTATTAGAGAAGATGAAGAAGTGACAATGCATCATGGGCATAACGTATTCAGGCATAAGGCAATGAGTTTAGCATTAGGTGGAGCTATAGCTGGTTTTGGTGGGGCTCTTTGGGCTTGGCTAAATATGAGCATATTAGATGATTTTATTAATCCGATCAATTCAACATTTTTAATTTGGGCGGCTTTCGTTGTTGGTGGTCGCGGTAATAATCGAGGAATGATTATTGGTGCCTATATTATCGTATTAACTGAGTTTGTTTTTAATTTGATGGTTATTGCACGAGGAGATGTCGATAGTCAATTTCATGAGAGTGTTTCAGGAGTAGATGAATTCTTTTCTTGGTTTGTTTTAGACGTAATTGGTTTTGTGAACAGTGATTTATCTATTATTGAACCATTTGGTTCAGTTGACCCTGATCTTTTGAAAATAAATTTGGTATATCTTAAGTTAGTTATGATTGGATTAGTGATACTGGTTAGTTTATTATTTTCATCAAAGGGACTAATTCCTGAAGTTCCTAAAAGACCTACAAATCCAGCTGAATCAGCTATAATTGAACTTGAACAGAAGGAGGTAGTCTAATGTCATCAATCTTAAAAGTTAATAATATGACTAAAGATTTTGGAGGACTACGGGCTATTGATAGTGTATCTTTTCACGTTGGAAAAGGCGAGTTTGTTGGATTAATTGGACCTAATGGTTGTGGTAAAACAACAACATTCAATTGTATCTCGGGTCTTCTTGATGCTACAGAAGGCGATGTTGAAGTCTTTGGTGAGGATGCAACAAAATTGCGGCCAGACCAGATACAAAAATTGGGTTTGACACGTACTTTCCAACACACACTTCTTTGGAGAGAAATGACTACAATTGAAAATTTGTTAATTCCACCACGAAATCAGTATGGAACCGATCCAATTCGAGGTTTTTTCTCTAATTTCTTTAGAGGCGAAGAAGAAGCTAGAGTTCGAAAAGCATATTCAACACTTGAGGAATTAGAAATAACTCATATGGCCCATAATCTTACTAGTGAGTTATCTGGCGGCCAAAGCAAATTAGTAGATATCGGCCGAGCTTTGATGGGGGAGCCGGAGCTTTTACTGCTAGATGAGCCTGTGGCTGGTGTTGCCGGGCCTTTGGCTGAAAAGATTTTTAATAATTTACGTAAGATAGTTTCCGAAACAAAAATCTCGATTCTAGTTATTGAGCATAATATGGATTTTATTCTTAGAGCTGGCGTAGATAGGATTATTGTCATGGATCAAGGAAAAGTTTTGATGGAAGGAACTCCTGATGAAGTTAAAGATAGTAAAGAAGTAATTGAAGCATATCTGGGGGGTCAATAATGAGTAGAATTTTAGATGTTACTGGTCTTGAGGGTGGCTATGGTAAAGTTCAAATTATGAATAATGTGGATTTGTATGTTGATGAAGGTGAATTCGTTACAGTGATAGGGCCTAATGGTTGTGGTAAATCTACTTTCATAAAGTTAATTTTTGGTATTGCTACTTACTATAAGGGAAGCGTTAAACATAAAGGAGATGAAGTATCAGGATGGCGTACAGATTCTTTAGTAAATAGGGGAATAGCTTATGTCCCTCAAGTAGATAATGTATTTCCAAGTCTTTCAGTTAGAGAAAATTTAGAGATGGGTGGAATTAATCTTTCTCTTCCAATACTTGAAGAGCGTATTACTCGTTCATTGGAGATGTTTGAAGATTTGAAGTCAAGAATGAATGATGTGGCCGCTTCATTATCTGGTGGTCAAAGACAAATGCTTGCCATAAGTAGAGCTTTGATAAGTAATCCAGATTTTCTTTTACTAGATGAACCTACTGCAGCATTAAGTCCACTATATCAACAACAAATTATTGAAAGAATAGATGCTCTACGGACAAAAGGCATTACTGTATTAATTGTTGAACAAAACGCCCGTCTTTCTTTAGCACGTTCTGATCGTGGATATATATTTGCTAATGGACAAGTAGTTCATACAGATAAAGCAAGTGAAATTCTAGTGGATCCTCACATAAATGAATATTTTTTGGGAACTAAAAAAGATTAATAATTATGCTTGACTTCAGTACTCGTAAGCTTGCAATTACAAATTTATTGATGCTCACGGTCTCTGTTCTTTGGGGTTTGGCATGGCCTGTGGGTCGACTTCTTGCAACGGATTTACTTGAATTTCCATTCACTGTAATGTTTTTAAGATATTCATTTGCAGTTCCAATTCTTTTCGCTTGGATGTGGGTTAAGGAAGGTAATGTAATACCCAAGGTTACAGATTACCGAGTCTTATTCATTATGGCTTTCACTTCAGTTTTTCTATATCAAATAGGCTACATGTATGGTATGCAAAAGACTGCAGCTTCTGATGCCTCTTTAGTGATTGGATTTAATCCTATTTTTGTAGCCATTCTATCTGTTTTTGCATTATCACATAAATTAACTAATCAGAGTCTTTTAGGAATGGCACTTAGCTTTACTGGAATATTACTCATCTTTATTGCATCACCCAATATTGATATTCCACTTAAAGAGCGTTTGATTGGAAATAGTTTGATTATGTTTGGAGCTTTTGCATATGCAATTTACATAATAGTTATGAGGATATATGTTCTTGAATCTAAAGAAAATCCATTAAGTTCATTATCATTAATTACTTGGGTTTCTTTAGTAGGATGGATTCTTTTCATTCCTTTTACTATTTTAGAGTCTCCATGGGAACGTTCTTGGAATAATGAGGAATGGCTTTTGATTGGATATCTTGGTATTCTTTCTACAGCTTTGTCATATGTTTTCTTTGCAATTGGTGTAGAAGTAATAGGTGCTAACCGAGCTTCAAGTTTTGTTAACGTTGTTCCAATTTTTGGAATATTATCTAGTTGGTTGTGGATAAATGAAGAATTAGGATGGATCCAATTAGTTAGTTTTGGATTGATATATTTTGGAGTTCGAATGGTCAATACACAGCCTCCTGAAGGTATATTGGAAAAATAATTATATTTTTAGCCAAGGCTAAACTTTATATTAGCTTATACTAAATCTATCTTTATGGATTCAGTGGCTGTAGAAAATTATCTAAAATCTATTTGGGAACTTGGCCCTGATGACGTAGCTACCCAGGATTTAGCTCAACTTCTGAATGTGGCTCCAGCTTCAGCAACTAAAATGGTGCAAAGGCTTACTGAGCGTGGTTTAGTCAAACATATTCCCTACAAAGGGGCTTCATTGACTTCAGAGGGTAGGCGAAGAGCGCTTTCTGTTGTACGCAGGCATAGACTTCTGGAAACTTTTCTAGCTCAAACACTTGATTTGGGTCGAGAACAACTTCATGATGAAGCTGAAAGACTTGAGCATGCTCTTTCTACAGAATTAGAAACGGCAATTGCAAATTATCTTGGTAATCCTGAACGTGACCCTCATGGCCATCCTATTCCTGGCCCTAATGGAGAATTGCTAATTGATGAAGATATATTACTTAGTGATTGTTCCTTAAATCAATCTTTGGTTGTTACACAGGTACCTGATAGGGATCCTAATCTTCTCACCTGGTTAGAAGGAAATGGAATATTTCCAGGTACCAAATTAAAAATAATTTCGAGAGATGATTTTGGTGGTGGAATCAATGTTAGCCTTGACGATTCATCAGTTCAGATTGCTATATCTGTAGCTAGTGAAGTTTATGTTATTTTGGAGACTGATTAGTGAGTCCAGTAACTTCGAAGAAGACATCCTTGGATTTTAATGTAGATGGTATTGGTAATCTTTTTAAAGAAAGACATCGCCGAATATTGGTATCTTTTCTATTATTTATTGCAACAGTATTTCCAGGTGAATTAGGGGAAGTTACACGTCTTGCAATTTTTGATGCTTATACTCAAGTTTCAGTTTTTGTTGCAGCAACATTATTATTTTTCTTCGGATTAGAGCATTTTTTTAAAATAGATGTAGGTAAAGTTATGGAGAAAGGTGGGGTTTGGCAAGTTCCTACTGCTAGTTGTTTAGGCGCACTTCCTGGCTGTGGTGGCGCAGTAGTAGTCATAACTGCCTTTGCTAGAGGGAATATTACCTTAGGCGCAATGGTTGCAGCATTAATTGGAACGATGGGTGATGCCGCTTTTCTTCTTTTAGCAAAGGATCCTACAGCTTATTTCAAAATAATAATTATATCTCTGTTTGCAGCAATTATATGCGGATGGTTAGTAGATAGATTCCATCGTGGTGAACTTTACAGCACTGAGGTTAAATTTCTTGGACACACTATAATTGGAAGATTACGAAATAGAGATAAGTTCTATATGATTCTCGCAATTCCTGGTCTCATATTAGGATCAATGCAATTAATGCAGATAAATATATATGATTTAGGTAGTTTTGTTTTTGCATTAGGATTATGTGGTGCAGCACTTTCTGTAGGTGTATGGTCTATTTCACCAGTTAATGCAGTTACAATGCATAATGATCATCCGTTTACAAGAGCTACGGAAGAGACTTCATTTGTCACAGCTTGGGTTATTGTAGCATATTTAGCATATGAGTATGCTTATGCTTTCTTCGGACTCGATTTAGCAGGTCTAGCAGAAGCTGCTTGGATTTTTATTCCATTATTAGCTATTTTGATTGGTTTTGTTCCTGGTTGTGGTCCTCAAATATTGGTTACAACGCTATATCTTAATGGAATAATTCCATTTGCGGCTCTAATCGGGAATGCAATTTCAAATGATGGCGATGCTTTGTTTCCAGCTATTGCTTTAACTCCTCGTATGGCTGTAGTAGCTACTTTGTACAGCGCTATTCCAGCATTGATTATTTCCTATATCTTCCTGTTCTGGGGTTAATGATTATGATTACTAATGATTAATTCGATGTTTTTCGAAATATTTCTGGTGATATTCTTCAGCTATCCAGAAATCTTTAGCTTCAGTAATCTCAGTTACAATTTTCTTATCGGTCATTTTATTCTGTAAATAATTTAATGATTTAATTGCAATTTCTTTTTGCATTTCAGTGAAGTAATAAATCGCTGAACGGTATTGATTTCCTATATCAGGTCCCTGACGATTTAATGTGGTCGGATCATGTTTTTCCCAAAATACATTAAGCAATGAATCGTAAGAAACAATATCGGAATCATAATCTATCATTACTACTTCAGCATGTTCGGTAGAATTGCTACATACTTGTTCATATGTGGGATTTTCAGTTTTTCCACCGCTATATCCCGATGTGACGCTATTAACTCCTTTTACTTTTGAAAAATTATACTCAACGCCCCAGAAACATCCTGCCCCAAACATTGCTTTGGCCATTATTTTGTTCTCGAGTTTATCCAATCTTGGAATAGATTCATTCCTTCTTTTAAATCTTCTTTACCAATTCCAGAAAAAGCTAGACGAATATATGAATCACTTTCATTATCTAAAGGCCTTCCAAAATGGTGTCTTCCACAGAAGCTAACTCCAGTATCTATTAGTACTGCTTTTCTGAACTCTTCAACGTCCTCAAAACCTGTTCTCTTCATAAGTTTTGTTATTTTTGGAAAAACATAGAAGCCAGCTTCAGGGGAGTGAGCTTCAACACCTTCGATTCCATTCATTGTTTTTACAAGTATATCTCTTCTAACTCTTAACCTATCTAAAATGTCTTGAGTTTCTTTTTTGGAAGCTTTGAGGCCAGCTACACCACCATATTGGATAAAATGAGTTGTACATGATTCCATGTTTACATTAAGTCTTGTAATTTGTTCTATAACTTTAGAAGGACCAATAGCACCCCCTAGTCTCCATCCAGTCATTGCAAACTTTTTGGAGAAAGTATACATTGTTAATGTACGTTCTTTCATCCCAGGAAGACTAGCAATTGAGCGAGGAGTCCCTTCAAAAAGAGTGTCAAAATAAGCATCATCTGATATTAAAAACATATCATTTTGTATAATTAAATTAGCTAATCTTGCCATCTCTTTTTTAGATGAAGAAGCCCCAGTAGGATTATTGTAATTATTATAAAAAATATGTTTTGCACCTCTTTTAATTCCCTCTTCAATTGCACTAAAATCTAGTTCTAATCCAGAAGGATTATCTAAATATCCATAGGGATGTGCTATTCCACCGTAAAATTCAATTTGAGATTCATAAATAGGATAACCTGGATTTGGATATAGAACTACATCTCCCTTTTCCATCATTGCTGCAATATATTTTCCAATACTTGGTTTTCCACCAGGTTGTACTGAAACATTTTCAATATTATATGTAATTCCTCTTGAATCACCAACATCTTTTGCAAGAGCTTTTCTCAATTCCGGAATTCCTGGTGCTGGACAATAGCCAGTTTTTCCAGATCGTATGGCTTCTTTGGCTCCAGTGACTACTGAAATAGGAGTTGGAAGATTAATATCTCCTAAATGGAAGGGATATATCTTTATTCCAGTTTCAGCCAATTTTGCAGCTTCAGCAGATACAGCAAATGCAGTCTCACTCCCTAGCAAATCCATTCTCTTAGCTACATTCATATAATAATTGTAGGTGGAGAGTACATATTAATATTTCTTGCGTAATCTTTATACTTATCCATTAATCAGACATGTAATGGCCAGTGAGTGGAGAAGAGAACTGAATGGGTGGTTGCAGGAGCACATGCTTGCAACTAGTGCAGTAATTTCAATAGTTAGTGGTTTTATGTTTTTTATTGGAATGGTAGGGCAGTGGTATTCGGATTCATCCATTGCTCCAACGGCAATTTTAGATTTTTTAGGTGATTGGGATATTTGGGTTCTAATTGTTGGACTCATCATATTTTGTTTTTCACTTTATTATTTTTGGGATACTAAGAGTAATATGCAAAAATTTGAAGACATGATATCTACAAGTTCCAAGAAAGAATTTCAGAAAAATTGGACCGAACTAGAGCAATTGGCAAGATATCAGCTTCCTAAAGAATACCGAAAGAGAGTGGCTGAAGCTCGTGATAAATTTGGATTAAGATAATTAAAAAATTTTATATAGGCACTTTTTTTGTTTCAATCAAGAGGTTAACAACCTCAGGTTCATAACCGATGAATTCCAAAGATAAAGATGTTGAAGAATCTCAAGAAATTGAGGTCGAAGAGCCTCTGGTTTTAACTCCAGAACAGATTATCGAAGAACTAAAGATAGAGCTTGAAGATTATAATGAAAAATTTATGAGACTAGCTGCAGATTTCGATAATTTCAGGAAACGTATTGATCGAGATCGCGCTCAGCAGAATCTTCGAACCAAAGGAGAAGTTGTGTCTAATTTCTTAGAAGTAATAGATATAATTGAACATGCTCAAAAAGCTGAATATCCTGATTTAGAAAGTTCTTTAGCAGGTATTTCAGGAGTACACAAATTTGTGTCAGCTTTTATGAGTTCATTAAAAATAGAAAGATTTGACCCCTCTGGGGATCAATTTGATTTTAGATTTCATGAAGCATTAACAACAGTTCAGAAAGAGGGTGTTGAACCCAATACAATAGTTGATGTTATACAGTCAGGTTACAAACTTGAAGGTGAATTACTACGGCCGGCAAAGGTAGTAGTATCAAAAAATATTGAAGAAAAAGCAGAGAAAGAAGAAATAAAAGGTGAATAAGATGGCAAAAGAAACTATAATTGGAATAGATTTGGGTACAACCAATTCAGAAGCAGCATATTTAGAAGGTGGTAGACCAGTAATCATACCTTCTGCAGAAGGCTCCACATTCGGTGGAAAGATGTTTCCTTCAGTGGTAGCATTTACAAAAGATGGTGAACGTATTGTAGGTGATCCGGCTAAAAGACAGGCAGTTTTGAATCCTGAAAATACTATAATGCATATCAAAAGAAAGATGGGTACCAAACATAGAGTTACAATCAAGAAGAAGAAATATTCTCCAGAGGAGATTTCAGCTATGATTTTACAAAAAATAAAGGCAGATTCTGAAGATCACCTTGGTGTAGATATCAACAAAGCTGTAATCACAGTACCTGCATATTTTAATGATAATCAAAGACAGGCTACAATAGACGCAGGTAAAATTGCAGGACTTGAAGTTGAAAGAATTATTAATGAACCAACTGCAGCAGCTTTGGCTTACGGACTTGACAAAGAAGGTGAATATACTGCAGCAGTCTTAGATTTGGGTGGCGGAACATTTGATGTTACAATAATGGAAATGGATAATGGTGTTTTTGATGTTATTTCTACTTCAGGAGATAATACTCTCGGTGGAACTGATATGGATGAAGCTATTATTGATTATTTAGCTGATATTTTCAAGGAAGAAAATGGAATTGACTTACGTGATGATCCTGCAGCCAAGCAACGTCTACGGGATGCAGCTGAAAAAGCTAAAATAGAATTGAGTAACACACTTAAATCTACAATAAATTTACCATACATCTGGTCGGACTCAAGTGGTCCTAAGCATTTAGAGCACGACTTATCAAGAGCAAAATTAGAATCAATCGTTGGTCCCGTTATTGCAAAATGTGAAAAACCGATTAAACGGGCATTTAAGGATGCAAAAATGAAGCCAGGAGAGGTTGACAAAGTCATTCTTGTTGGTGGTCCAACACGTATGCCTACTGTTCAGAAAGCTTTTGAAAAATTCGTAGGCCGTAAGGCAGAGAGAGGTGTCGATCCAATGCAATGTGTTGCAATGGGTGCAGCAATCCAAGCTGGAGTTTTAGCAGGTGATGTGAAAGATGTGGTTCTTTTAGATGTAACTCCTTTAACATTAGGTATTGAAACCGAAGGTTCTGTTTTAACACCATTAATAGATCGCAATACTACAATTCCAACTAATAAATCTAAGATTTTCTCGACAGCAGCAGATAATCAACCAGCTGTAGAAATACATGTTTTACAGGGTGAAAGAACAATGGCAGCAGATAATGATACATTAGGCCGTTTCCAGTTACTAGGTATTCCACCAGCTGCTCGAGGAACTCCTCAGATAGAAGTTTCTTTTGACATAGATCGTAACGGCGTCATCAATGTTACAGCAAAAGATAAAGGAACAGATAATGAGCAACGTATAGAGATTACATCTAAATCTAATCTAAGTGATGACGAGATTGAAGATAAAATCAAAGAAGCAGAGAAGCATGCCGATGAAGATAAGGTTGCTAGAGAGTTTATTGAAACACGTAATCAAGCTGAATCGTTTGTTTATGCAACAGATAAAGCAATTACTGATCTAGGTGATAAGATTGATGAAGAGACAAAGTCTAAAGTTGAAGAGTCCAAAGAAAAACTGGAAGCAGCAATGAAAGAGGATGACTTAGATTCACTCAAACAAGCTTTAGAAGATTTCCAACAAGCATCTCAAGCTATTGGTCAAATGGCATATCAACAAGCTGCTGACGAACAGTCTCAAAATCAGTCGACAGATGATGGACAAGAAGTAGATGATGATAATGTTGTAGATGTAGACTACGAAGAAGTTGACGAAGAAAAATAGTAGTAATAGATAAGGTATAAATTACCCATTATTATCCCTCATTAGATGCCAGATAAGATATCCTTCACTAATTTTGGTTCCAAAAAGAAAATTAAGAGGATTAAGCGTAAGCGCTCAGTAAAATCTATAAACAAGACTGAAAAACTTTTGGATGAAGTTCTTGAGGCTAAAAAATTAGCTGAGGAAACAATAGCTAGTTCTAAAGCAATTTCTCTACCATTTCTTGAATTCGAAGTTTTTCAATTTAGTCCTTTTGAGTATAATACATGGAATGATTTTGAGATTACTTTGACAAATTCAGGTAATGGTTCAGCTCGTAATATTACTATTACTTTTGATAGACTTCAAACTAGAGGTCAAACTATCGTCGATATTTTAGAAGAGGGTGATCAAATTACGATTAAAATGGAAGTTTTAGTAAATACTAAAGATAAAGAAATTGGGCGTATGGATCTATATTATCATTCAGTAGAGGGTGATACTTTTACAGCAGTTCGTAGAGATTGGTTTCCTAATGATTATGAAGAGATGATGATTTTTAAGACAGAAGTTCCTCCTGGTGAAGAAGAAAATGCACAGAAATATTCGCATAGAGAAGTATTTTCAGGTGAATTATACGTAGTGTGTAGTAAGTGTGGTGTTCGAGCACCATCTAATTTTAGAATATGTGGTAAATGTGGTTCGCGTCTTCAGAAAAGGACCGATAGACGTAGTGATTGGGGTAGTAATCTCAATGATACTACTGCAGTTAAGGATGACCGCGAAGTATTAATTCAGAAGTTAAGAAAATTAGGTGAACTGAAAGATCGCGGAATGCTTAGTGATAAGGAATTTAAAGCAGCTAAACTTCAACTTTTAGAGTAGAATATTTAGAGCGATTCAGCCCATTCGACGTCTTCATCAAAATTCCCATCCGAGACTGGTCCTTTCTTTGTCTTATCTGCAATTTTATTATTTAACACAAATATGAATATTATCAGTATAATTGCCCATTGGACAATCATTGTAATTATTGTGAATAATCCAAGTCCCATTCCTTCAATTGGAGAATGACTTTGATCTTGTAATTTTTCATATATAAAGAATCCAAAAACAGCAACAAATTCAATAGGGAAAACATATTTGATAATATATTCCCACCATTTACCAATTTGTACATCTGCATATTTTGTATTTATCATTTCTTTTCTGAATTTACTTACACCAAATCTCATTACTACTATCGCAATCATTAATCCTGAAACAATAAGCCCAGTACCCCAAACGAAATCTTGATTATCTAAGAATTCTAAACTAAATGCAGAAGGTATACCTGCTAATGCAACAGCAACGGCAATGTAGCGAACAGCCTCTTTTCTTTCCCATCCCATGTCTACAAAATTGACAACACAACCTTGTAAAGTTGAAACCATAGAGGTTAGTGCTGCAAAGGACATTGCAAGAAAGAAGATACTTCCCACAATCCACCCAGCAGTTCCCATTGAAGCAAACAATGCAGTTAAATGAATAAATGTTAATCCTGAAGATCCTGATTCAACGGCTTCTAATCCGTCAGCAGTACTATCTGATAATGCAAAGACAGTTCCTAGAACTGCTACACCTGCTATCAACGAAACAGAATTATTTCCAAGTCCCGTTAAGAATGCATTCAGTCCAATATCTTCTTTCTTTCTCATGGCAACTGCATAAGTGATTGCCATTCCAAATCCAGCAGAGGTCGACCAAGCCGATTGTGTTAACGCACGAATCCAAGTTTCACCTTTGAATAAATATTCCCATTGTGGAATAAATAAGAATCTCAGCCCCATCGCTGCTCCTTCAAAATTTAGGATAAATGGATAAATCATAGCTACAACTAAGAAAGCTACGAGTAGTGGTATGAGCACCATATTTGCTTTTTCAATACCACTTATTCCATTATAAACAATAAATGCAGAGAAAGCCACAGCAATTAATTGGAAGAATATAACTTCAAAAGGTGAACCTATGAAATTATCCCATAATGCTTGTGTTTCAGTAGTATCGGAAGCATCACTCATTTGTCCAGACAGTGCAATCCAGAAGTATCGAATAGTCCATCCCATTACTACAGCATAATAGAATCCTACAGCAGTTCCAACCCACATCATCCATATTCCAAGCCAAGTAAAGTTACGACCAGCCATATCGCGCATTGCACCTATGGTTCCTAGTCTAGTTTTCTTTCCAATAGCAAATTCAGCCATTAATAGAGGAATAGACCAAGCAAACAAAAACAGTAGCCATCCAATCATAAAAGATCCACCACCGTTTGCAGCAGCTTCTCTTGGGAATCTCCAAATATTGCCAGTACCTACAGCAGCTCCGATAGTTGTTAGAATTAACCCTAATCTTGAAGAGAATTGTTCAGGTGCTTTTTCATCTGACATGTCTTTAACCTTCCTTTGGTATGGCTGCAATAGATTTTGCTTTGTTAGCAGGCGGCTTAACAGGAGGTTTAGCTTTCTTCTTAGGTGTTTTATTTAGGATATCATCCTCTTCATTTTTTCTTCTTTCAGCTTCAGTTGCAATTCCAACAGTTTTGTATAATCCACCCCAAACAACGCCATACATTATTCCCATCATGATTGCTACAGCAAAGAAATCTACAATGCCATTTCCAAATCCAATAATGTCGTCTACAAAGATTTCAATTGGTTCAGATGCACCATATCCGGTGGTTATGTATCCTCCAAAATTATTGTCAGCTAACCTTGAATCTTGTGCAACTGCATAAAATTGAACATTCATTGATTCTTCAGTTGCAGGGATATATGCTCTATACACTGAATTTCGTACAGGAATAGTAAAATCAGCATTGTAATCGGAATAGTCCTTTATATCACATTTTTCAATACAAGTCATTGTAACATCTTTCCATTCATCTTCTAGCATCATATCAGTTCTATATTTTAAAATAAGAGAATCTTTCTTCATAAATTGCGCATTTTCAGCTAAAACTTTTACAGGAAATTTATCATTTGCATAATAATCCTCAAAATCAGTCTCACTATCTGATTGGAATCCCACAGTTTCACCTTTTGAAGATAGAATGCTCAGTTTAGGCATCATAGTTTCTCCAGGTGATCGGATTCCAGTTCCACCAAGATCTCCATAGTCTGGGAACATTTGCCCAATTCTTGCTTCAGGTGATTCATCTAAGAAATGTATATTAGTTAAGACATGCATTCTAACAGTTGGACGAATTAACCGAGTATCTGCATGGAATCCCCCTTCTAATCCACCTTGATTGCCATCATTTAATTCTACAGTATAAGAAAAAGACCCTTGCATTCCATATAGATAATCGTTTATGTCTCCAGATACTTTGTAACCGCCTTCATCTTTCCAATTACCATATCCTGTTACATTCATTAATGGTTTAACCTGATTTTCCATAAATAATTCATGAGGTGGATCCTGGTCTTTGTAACCCCATGGCCAAATATACAAATTAGAATAAGCATGATAAGAAATAGAATTCATGAAATTATGTTTCATATCATGAGCTTCTGATCTGTAATTAGTGATTGTTTTTCCCTGATCATTCATTATGAACATATCAGGCCAATTGTTTCTAATTATTCCATTTTGATAATCCTCTAAATATTTATCTTGTGGATAATCTTCATATATGTCTAATCTCCAAGTTAAATATTCTACAACTTGAGTTTCAGGCTCAGAAAAACCACCTTCTCTATCTTCATCGATTTTTCCATCACCATCATCATCCGTGTGTTGAGCATCAGGCGGGTCTTCATCTACTCCAGTTTGAGTATTTTGGTCACCTACTCCTGTAAATGGAATATCACAGTTTAATTCACAATCTCCATCGTTATCTACTTGTTCTCTAGGTCCATGATAAACATCTGAACACCAATTGTCATCATCAACAGTAACTTCAGGCTCTAAATCATCTCCAATTAATGCTGTAAATTGAGTATTATGTCCCCATTCAAATGGATAGTTACGATTGATGTCGACACCATCACAAGTACCACCATAACGATCGTCTTGGTCATTATCACGCATGTTTTTCCGCCAGAATCTACTAGGGTCCTCTCTATCATACATGTAACCATCAGGATTTAGTATAGGAACTACCCAAGTTTCTCTGTGATTAACTAAATAAGTTACTCGTGCTTCACTAGGGTCTTCATCGATTCCCTCATCAATAATTCCATCACCATCATTATCAATTCCATCAAACAGAGCTCTACCGTATTCATCAACTCTACCGCCTTGCTCACCATCTCCATCATTATCAATTCCATCAATCATATCTTCGTTAACAAGTCCATCCCCATCGTTATCGGTTGGCTCCATTCCATAAAAGTGAGTTAAATAATAAATAAAATATAATGGCGTAACAACACTCATCCACTCTCTAGCATGATGATTTCCAACTATGAATAGTGTTTCTTCATCAGGATCATCATAATAAGCAGGTTCATTAGCTACATTATCTGATATTTTAACTCCATATATTTGATTTCCTTGCCAAGTTTGTCCAGCAGGAATGATGTCAGTTAGAGTGTAAATTTCTACAATTTCAGGGTAGTCATTTGCAAATTTTTGTAATTCAGAGACGACTTCATAATATTCATGATAATCGTCAAATAGAACATCAAAAGGAAAAGTATTTGTTCTGTTTAAAGTATCATTTCCATCGGTTTCGAATCCATTAAATGGGTTATTTCTCTCTTGAAATTCAGTATTTTCAACAGAGCCAGTACTCATGGTAGTCAAAGTTAGCATTAAGGCTAAAGCGACTGATGAGATTCTATTCATGTAATTGCAATGAGAGACTAGTAATTATAAGATTTTACCACACCTATCTTATTATTAGCGTCACTCATTACACAAATATAATGCTTAGGTGCAAAGATTGTCCACATTGGTATGGTGGAGAGGATTTTGGTTATGGTAGTTGTCGTCTTAAGCTTCAAAGAAGCGATAAAAAATTCTTGACTTTTGGTCAACAAGACTGTGATGAGGGGTTGTTCGATGATTAATGTTAGGGATTTAAAAAAATCTGAGCTTAAGTTTGCGAAATCTCTTACAGATCAAGAAGATTGGAGTAATTCTACAGAAGATTGGAATCGACTTTTCCGAATTAGCATTCCTTTGGTAGCTTATGATGGAGATAATCTTCTCGGTATTGCGACTTCATTTGATTATGGAAATTTAGGGATGATTGGTAATGTTGTAGTTTCTTCTAATCATCGAGGTAAAGGCGTTGGTCAGGCTTTGTTAAAAGAAGCTATGAAAAGATTGGAATCGTGTAAATCAGTTCGTGTACATTCTAATATGGATGTTATTTCTTTTTATAAAAATTTAGATTTTATGGCAGAAGGGATGTCTACCTTATTTAGATTAGATGCAGATATGAAATCACTTCAGCCCTTTGAGATAGATACGGATGATAATATAGTTTCAGCAGAAGGTTATTGGGATGAAATATTAGCGATGGATTTACGCCAATTTGGAGCTGACAGGTCACATTTTCTTAAGGAAATTAATGATTATCTACCTCAATGTTCATTTGTGGCACTTGATAAAGACGGAAATATGAAGGGGTTTATCATGGCTAAAGGTGAAGACAATTGGTATGAGATAGGCCCTTGGATAGTTGAACCAGGGTGTAAAAATTGGCAAGGGTTGCTCCAATCCTCCGTTCAAGTTATTCCTGATAATTCTATAGTTGATGTCTTTGTTCCAGCTCCTAATTTTCGAATTACGAATTTATTGGATTCTATAGGGTATAATGCCAAATCATATTGTATGTCTATGTATTATGGTGAAGATTGGCCAGATGAAGGAAATATTTGTGCAAGAGGTGGAGGTGATAAGGGTTGAAATTATTTAATACAGTTTCAGGCCAAAAAGAATTATTTCATTCAGAATCCAAAGAGTTGGGCTTGTATATTTGCGGACCTACAGTATATTCGGATACACATCTTGGTCATGCTAAGTCATATGTTTCTTTTGATATATTAAAGAGGTGGTTAGGTTATCATAACTACAAAGTTAATCATATTCAAAATTTTACAGACGTATCAGACGAAACAGCTCTGGAATCATCTAAGTCAAATATAGATGAATTGACATTTACAAGAAAATATGAAAAAGAATTTCTCGGAAAAATGAAATTACTTTCCAATTTGCCTGCAACAAAATATACGCGAGCTTCAGAGTTTGTTGAGCAAATAGCTAGAGAAACTAAAAAGTTACTTGATAAAGATGAAGCTTATCAAACTGAAGAAGGTATTTTTCTAAGAATAAAACAAGAAGAACATGGAAAGTTGTTAGGAGTTAATTTGGAAGACTCTTTAGCCGAAGGAGTTTCTGAAGTCGATCCAGGTCCTAAAGAGAGTCCTCATGACACTTTACTTTGGGGTCCTCCAATTGAAGGCGGTAAAACTTGGAAATTTGAAGGGTTACCTGATGGAAGGCCTGGTTGGCATTTAGAATGCACCTTAATGTCATCATCCGAATTAAATTTACCTATTGATATTCATTGGGGTGGAATTGATTTAATATATCCACATCATGAGACTGAAATGATTCTTGCTGAAAAGATAGGTTTAGGAAATTATTGTGATTTTTGGATGCATAATGGACTTATGGAAGATGCAGAGGGTAAATTATCAAAATCAAGAGGGGAAAGGATAACTTTAGAAGAAGTTTTCAAGGATTGTCCACCGGCAGCTCTTAGATTTTATATCTTAAATCATCATTATCGAGAATTCACACCTTATTCTCCTGAAGGATTACTTATGGCATGCCAAGAAGGTGAACGTTTAGGAATTAATGCCGTTGATTGTATGGTTGTAGAGCCTACAAATCCAAATGATGACGAGGAGATGGCAATTTTGGTTTCGAAGTTTGAAGCTGCACTAGATGATGATTTAGATACTCCTAAGGCACTAGATGTGTTGAGAGAGTTGGATATTATCGCCGGAGATAGGTTAAAGAATAATGGAGATATCGCACCAATATCGGGAATGTATAGCTTGTTTCAATGTGTTTTGGGTGTTTTTTCTTAGTTAGTCGCTAAATTCTTCAAGAATTGAATCAGTAACATCAGAAGCTGGTAGGTTTTTCTCCATCAACCAGCCATACCATTCAATCGATATTTTAGTGCCAGTTTCAGTTTTTTTCGCTTTGAGGATTCTCTCTTTTACAATAATTTTTCCATCGAGTAAAATACCTGTTTTTCCAAATGCAAAAGGGCGAGGATATCCAAGATAGATAATACTTAGAATCAGAAGCCCTAATGATAGATAAATTTCTGTTTTTTGAATATAGTCTAGTGAAATAATGAATGTCATAGTACAAGGAATTAGTAAACTATTAATTCCTTTTCTTTCCATCTCTTTCCAGAAATTTAGAGTAACTACTTTACTTCCTTCTTCAGGCTTTCGGAATAAAATAATTACATCATACAATAGAACAACAAGCAAGATTGCTTTTGCATAGAAGAGAAGTTCATTCATTTCTTACCTCTGAAACTAATTTCCAAACTTCTTCAAATATTTCTTCTGGATTTCTTGTAGAATCAATAATACGAACTAAGGGATCATCCTTCAGATTTAGATAAGCTTCTCTAACTTTTTCCAAATGTTCTTCTTTTTCAAATACATCCGCTACACTATGACCCATTACACGTTTCATTGCTAAATCAGCAGGTAAGTCGAATATCAGTACAATGTCGGGCTTAGGTGCGAATTCATTATCTTTTCTTATTCTATTAACATCAATACCAGCTGCAGCTTGATATGCCATAGTTGAGTAATAATATCGATCCATCAAAACAATTTCCCCTTTCTTAAGAGCAGGATTAATTTTATCTTTTACATGTTCTTTTCGATCCATAACGAATAAATCTAGAATTTGTTCCGTAGTTGCTTCTCTTTTTCCACTAAGCATTTCCCATAATTTTTTTCCATATTTACCGTTTGTAGGTTCTTTTAAGATTATGGTTTTTTCATTATTCTCTTCAAATTTTTTCATCAAAAACTTGCTTTGAGTAGATTTCCCACAACCGTCAATTCCTTCAAGATTAATGAGCACTATGCAGATATAAGAAGGGCCTTAATTAGAAGATTTGTTGAAATTATTTTCTATTTTTCTTTGCTTGTTCTTCAATTAGTTCTGGGTTTCGATTGGGTCGGCAGTACCATGTTAAATATTCTTCGTCACTTTTTTGAAATCGGTCAATGAAAAAGTTTCCTCTTCCATATTTTTCTTCACCAACTTCCTGGAGTGCTTTCTTCATAGCTCTACTAATTACTAAGTCACGCACAACTTTCTTGTCTTTCCAGATTATTATAGGAATCATGTCTGAATTATTTAGAATGATATATTCATTATTTTCCACATATATCTCTGTATTTTCAGAGATATTGTCTAAGTCCATGATTTTGTAATACGCAGTCCTTTTTTAGTTTACCATCAAAGCTAATATACTGCTTTCAATGCGATAATATG
>JAAZXG010000013.1 GCA_014240255.1 Methanobacteriota archaeon | reverse complement strand
TTTGAACATCAACCAATATGACTACTGTATCTCCATCTTGAACTTGTGATGCATTGCCAACTACGCCATCAATTTCTAAAGTAATATCTGTTTGTGTGATTACTAATTCCGAATATCCTATGTATATTGACTTCTCAATATTTTTATCTATTGTTGAATTATAATAATTCAGTATTATATCTTTGTCGCCAAACTCTTCAAAACTAATTGTAACATTATTGCCTGAATAAATATTATTATCTATATTCCATTCATAATTTAATGGGTCATTTTCATCAGTTAATATTTGTATTGTACCTTCCATCATTGGGTGATATTTGCAATAATAATCAAAATTAGTGCGTGCTTCTACAACTTTAAATTCAATCTCATTATTTATTGCAAAATTACCTACAATCTCAATTGAAGGTGATGGATTAAAAGAAAGCTCGTAACTTGAACCGGGTGAGAGATCAAAAGAATCGAAAGAACTCTCACTATCCGTTACGGTATGAGTTTGTGAATCTTCATTAGTCCAAATAACACTATCGCCAGCATAAATTTCTACATATTCTGGGTCAAATCCTTCCCCCGAACTGCCGATACTTACAGAAGTTGATCCGGCCTCTACTTTTCCAGTAGAAAAAACAAACAAAATTAGAGCTGCTAGCAAAAATATCCTGAAAGGATTCATAATACTAATATGCATTGAAAGGTATATAACACTATTGAGAAAGTGCAGGGGATAACGAATATATATTTTGTCAACCTAGTTGTTGACAATGTAAACTATTTGTAAACCATAAGCCCTTATTGCAAGGGTTCATACCCTATAGGGTATGTGGATGTCATACGTTGACAGGGTTTACAATGATTGACAAATACCATTATGAGGGAAAGTATAGGTCCAGAAGATTAGTTTATAATACAGAAGAATATGTTCAAATCTTCACCCCTGTGCCATTACATTTTTTGAAAATCTAAACTTAAAATTTCTTTTGTTTCTAAATTTTTGGATTTGTGGGCCTTGGCATCTCGGAAATCAAAAGGATATATGATATAATTCAATTGAGTATCGTACGTTTTATACAACAAATACTCCCAGAGATATCCTTGAGTACTTCCTGATGATAAGAAATCCCCTCCTGAAATCCTCTTAATCTCTTTTAGAAGTTTCTTAATATCTTTTGAATAAGAAATTGTTCCTGTTTCCATAACTACATAGGAGTCTGTAGCAAACTGTGACCATGCTTTCATATCATTTATATCCATTCGATTACATTCTGAACAACCATAAAGATCGATAGTAACATCTCCATGCTCACAATTAGGGAAATATCTAGAGACAAATGAAAAATAAGCTCCATGACAAGGATCGCCTATCACCATTAATTCTTTATTTTTATCTTTGGCAATTTTACATGCATCCTCGTAAAATCTCTTTGTCATGAAATGACGTCTAATCATCTTGAATACACAGTAAAAGCATAGTTTATAACTTCAAATCAGGTTATGCTGTAATCAAACGATACTATCATATATTGCCAATCAATCGTCACAATATGTTAGAATCTGTCAAATTAGCAATGGCTATGGCAATTGCCCTATCTTTCTGTGTTCCTTGTTCATCAGGTTTAGCAGATGAAATTTATGAAATAGAAACCAAGGATTCTGAGAGAACTTACCCTAACGATTGGACACATAGACCATTTGTCGA
Organism: Methanobacteriota archaeon; assembly: GCA_014240255.1. Classification (GTDB taxonomy): domain Archaea; phylum Thermoplasmatota; class Poseidoniia; order MGIII; family CG-Epi1; genus CG-Epi1. The sequence continues at coordinate 26,620 of JAAZXG010000013.1, read as the reverse complement.
ATTGTTCTCAAGCCTAAGCTGTGTTTACTGTATGTCTTATGCTGATCCAGCTATGGATGAAGTAATACATGATGTGGAAATGGATGAATCGAATCCATATAATGTAATCGTTTTTCATCAAACAAATGGCGGAGCTGGTGATGACCCATTCCATACGGAACAATCAAAATCTCGTATGACTGACCATTATGGGCAAACTGGAACTCCAAATGCTCAATTCGATGGAAACTATAGATATGTTGGCGGCGGTGGTGAATCAAATTATCAAGATTATGTCCAAGCTATTGAAGACTCTGGACCAAGAGAAGGAGAAGGTAATGATGAACCTTTCAAAATTGTCGATTTAGATTTATACAGTGAATTCATTGGTTCAGAGAGTGAAGGTGAAGCAGGTCAATTCAAAATAACTGTTGATGTTGTCTATCATGGGCAAACTGGTGGAGATGATGGATTACCAACTGAACCTGATGATATTTTAGGAGAAAGTCCTGATTTGAATGGCGAACTTTTCGTATTTATGGTTGAAGACGGTGTACCTGCTTATTCTTCATATTTAGACTCCATCTGGAATAATCGAATGATATTCCGAGAATATGCTATAGAGGATGAAGAATTTACTTTAGAAGAAGGAGGTAATGATACATTTAAGGCAGTTTGGAAAGTACCAACTACTCAGATTGATGGGGATGGAGTTACAGGAGATATAAAAATCCCAATTAATCCTGGAAGAATGGTTCCTATTGCGGTTGTATTTGATAGAGACGATACAGACTCTGGTAATGACCAAGATTCTAATGGAGATGATACATATCCTACCCCTAGAGCAATACAATCAGCCACACCAAAATCTACACTATATGATAATCCAGATAGAGATGTACCTGAAATAAAAACTAAAACAGAGAAATTTTTGAGTGAGGGGGCTGAAATTCAAACAACATTTGATGCAGATGAAGGGATTGGGAACTCATATGTTGTTTATAATTACCAGTCAAGTAATTTTACTGGTGAATGGATAACTGATGAAATGAAAATAGAAGGTGAGGAAGTGTGTGATGAAGAAACTGGAATTTGTTATGCTTATTCTGATGCCACTGGTACTTCTTTAATCCCATATTCAGGAGAAGATCCTATATTTTATCAAGTCCTTTTTGTAGATGGAAATAAAACTTCAAGTAAAACTGAAGTAATACAATTTGTAGGCACTGATGGTGGAACGCCTCCATCGGCTGAAAAAGAATTACCAATATTCCTTATTGGTGGTGGCGTCGCTTTGATTGCTGCTATAGCTGGCTTTATTTCATGGGCTAGAAGACCTAGTTCAGGCTAAACACAACTGTAAAATAAGACCATATCATATTCAAGTAAAGTGATAGTATGAACTTTACACGAAATTTTATTGCAATAGCTGTCTGTTTTTTATTCGTTATTTCTTCATTGGTAACTCCAAGTGTTGCTACGAATCAAGAACCAGATGAGTATCCAAACGGATGGACACACAGACCTATTATGGAGCAATTTACCAGTCTAGGATGCCCTCCATGTATGGGAATTGATCCTGATGTTGCAAAATTGTGGAGAGAATTTAGAGAAGAGCCTGGACTTCCAGTAACCTTCGTTTCATTCCACCAAATTAACGGTGGTTCTGATGATGAATTTGCTAGTCAAGAAGCTAAAGACCGATACAACCACTATTCAGTTCAAGGCACTCCGGATGCTCAATTTGACGGTGGTTATATTGAAGAATTAGGTGGTGGAGATGGAACATATGATACTTACAAGGACCACTACTATGAAAGTGGTGAAAGAGATGTCAAGCCAACTGAATTGAGAGTATGGCAAGAATTTAGAGAAGATCGATTTGTTTTTACTGTAAATTTAACTTATCTTGGAGAAGGTGGAATTAGTACACCATTCAATCCTGATGTTCTAGATTCAAGTGTATACCTGTTTGTAGTTGAAGATGACATAATGGCTTGGAGTTCTGTAGAAGAAAAAGAAGTCCTTACCCATAACGTATTCAGAGAAAATGCATTGACAAATGAACAGATCGAACTACAAGCTGCAGAAACATGGACTCATGAAGTAGAATGGATAATTCCTGACACTATCGATTATATGAGTGGACATGAAGATAAAGATGGAAATGCCCAAGAAGGAGAGCACCCTATTCCAACGCCAATTAATCCTGCTAAAATTTCAGTTGTAGCAGTAGTATACGATAATGACGATACTTCAAGAACAACTTCATCCGGGAAAACTGGTAATGCTGCTGATACTCCAAGGGCTGCTAATTCTGCTACACCTGAAACAACAGCATATGATGAGCAAAATGAACCTCCGAAAGTTGTTAACTATGATGAGAAACTAAACGGAAATTTAGCTGAAGTTAGTGCTGTCTTAGAAGACGAAGATGGAATTGGTTCAGCTTATGTGATTTATAATTTTCACAATGGCTCATATAACGATGAAACTTGGGGAGTAATGCCTATGCAAATTGATGAAAATAATGTAGCTACTGCATCTATTGAATTTAGCAGTGGCGATCCTGTATGGTATCGTATTTTACTAGTAGATGGAAAGCAAGGCTTTGCAGCTAGTGATGCAAAACAATTCGAAGGCACTGGAAATAAAGTGGTAGAAGATTCTCCTGGTTTTAGTATATTAGCAGTGACTGTAGCTTTATTAATTGGATTAATTAGAAGAAAAAACTAGGTGAAAGCTAGTGGTTACAAAAAAAGACGAGCCGGTTGAAAAGACAAATTGGGATGTTCTAGTTGAAAATACAAGTGAAACGATAGGGGAAAATCGAGTTTTATTTGCTATAGGCACTTCAGTTATGCTTATTTTGGCAATTATCCTATACGGTATGATTGGTGGTGATAATAATGCTCCTGATTTTACTTTAACAGATACAGAAGGGTCTTCTTTTTCTCTTTCAGATTATGAAGGTGAAAAAGTTGTTATTCTAGATTTCATGTTTACAACTTGTGAACCTTGTGAGAAGTTTGTAAAGGACGCGTTAGAGCCTTATTCTGAAAAAATGGATAAAGATGATATTGAAATTTTATCAGTTAGTGTGTTTGGAAATGATGATGAAAATAAGTTAAGAAATTATGCTAAAAATCATGAATGGAGGCACGCTCTAGGAGATACCAACGGAGACATTGAAATTGCATATGATGTAATTGGAACTCCAAAAATATTTATTATTGATGAAAATGGCGAAATTACCTTTTCTCATATTGGACCTATGTCTTTAGAAGAACTTGAATTGGAAGTGGATAAAGCCCTGAGTGGACAAGGTGGAGTTGTTAATCTTAAACAATCATCTATCTATTTCTTTGCAGTTGGCGCTGGAGTAATGGTTTTCTTTTCTCCTTGTTCTTTCCCAATGTTACCTGGATACATGTCTTTTTACTTAGCTAATAAAAAACAACGCACTGGTAAATTTGATGAAACGGCAGCTAGAGAAACATTACCAGACGGTTTGGCTGCAGCTGCTGGTCTAACTGGTGTACTATTACTTATTGGTATTTTATTGATTCCATTCATTAGCATAATTGGAGGTTTTATTCCTCTATTAGAACTAGTTGTTGGAATAATGATTGCTGGACTTGGAATCATGATGGTGATGGAATATGATTCTGAACCAATTGTAAGGCCATTCCGAAATTTAATAGCGATCATAGGTAATTCACCACCTATAACTGTTGCAAAAAATGGAATAGAAAAATTAATGCAACAATATTGGTCCAAAGACTTTACTTTTTCTGGAAATTCAGATGGAACTAGAGTTGGTCTCTTTTGGTATGGTGTGGCTTATGGCTCTGCAGCTGCCGGTTGTGTAGCTCCAGTTGTAATTGGATTGCTTACTGCCAGTATTGGTAGAGGAATAATTACTGGACTTCTTGTTTTCTTAATATTTTCATTTACTGCAGGAATGCTGATGGTTGCATTTACTATGTTAGTAGCTGCATCAGAAAGCACAATTATAGATAAACTAAAAGCATCTATAAGACAAATTGAAATAGTTGGTGGAGTTATAATGATAATCGTAGGATTATACTTGATGTGGTTTTATCTATCAACCAGTGTTTTCTAAATATTTAGTTGGTAAAGGTGGTTCAGGAACTGGCTCTTTATTCAAAGATTTAGTACCGACACTAATCAAAGTTGTTTCTTGATAAGGCTCCACATTAGTATATAGATCTTCAAAATATATCGGCCGATGTGATTTACTTTCATCATCATCAATTGGATTATTGACTGTTAGAATTCCATTTTCTTCACCAGTGATTACAATCCAATGGGGTATGTCTTCATCTTCTTCCTCAAATATTATTGTAGAAACCAAGGCAAATAGAACTCTATCAGATTGAAGACCTTCTCGAATATCTTGTAATGTTGGTTTTTTGATTTCTTGGGTTGCTCCATTCAAAGAACAGGTTCTTTTTTGCATATCATAAAAAAATTCAAGATACGATATGCTTCCATTTAGAGATTTGACATACGTTTTAGATCTCTCAATGAAACCAAGGCCCGGGTTATCTGTAATTATATGGACATTAAGCCCTCGTACAACAAGGGGTGCTGAAATACCATAGCGACCGGCTCCGTACATTTCTACAGAGCTAGTTTCTCTCCATAACTCAACTTCTAAATCTCTACTCATTTCACTTACAAAATTAAAATATTTCAACGCCATAGCTACACAAGCTGGACCGCAGCTGAAATCCATAGTCTGTGTGTAGTGAGGGACTTCTAAGCGCATTAGAAGGCCAGTAAATGCCTCAAATAATAGTTATCTATTTAGATATTATTGGAAGAAGACTATTAGCTGCAGTTTCGGCCGCATTAGCAACATCATCAAGTCTCTGGATTAAACGGTACATATGGGCTGCTGCCAAAGGTTGATCGTCGCCATTAGTAAATACAAAAGCTGCAGCCTTAGCCTCTGCTAAATCAGCTTCATGTTCTAAATCGTTTACTTTACCTATATGTTTGTGCATTATGTCTTTTTCTTTGTTAGCAAAAGCAGACTCCAAAAGATATTCAAATCTTCCTACAGTTTTTCGATATTCATCCACTGTTGAAGTTACAGCATCTGCAAGTGAAAGAACTAAGACTTGAGCGTCTTTATTTTCATATAACTTTCTAAAAGATAAAATCTCTGTAACATTTTCTGCATAATCTGCAATCCTGTCTTGGCGAGAAACCATATCTAAGAATACGGGCTTATCGACTGCCAAACGCACGCTACCTCGTAAAACATCACGTATTTCACTCTTTATTTTATCTGCTTTTAACTCAGATTCAGATGTTGCCTTGATATGTTCGACTATATCTTCTTCATTGCAAGCTGCCTTGACGCAAGTATTCATATTTTTAACAGTCTCAAAAACACTCTCAGCATGTTTGTAATATGATTTGAAAACACTAGGGCCAATTCGACTTTCAAAGAGTTTCATTGTTATGCTCCATTCCCAACTTCAATTTCAACCTTTGGGCCTGATTTTATTGAATTGTAGACAAGCCATACTATTGCTGCCATAATAATCAAAACTGTGATAATGAAACGTGTTTCATTCAGTCCAAATATTGCATACAAAACCATAGACCCAATACCAGCTGCAGGTATACTTGCGACCCAACTAGCTGCTATTTTACCAAAAACACGAAAGTCTACCGAAGAAGCTCCACCTGCAAGTCCAACGCCGACTACAGAACCTACAAGGGTGTGTGTAGTAGATATTGGAATAGCTAAAAAAGGCATTGAAAAAATAAGTACTGTTGTTGCTGCGGCAAACTGAGCTGCGAAACCTCGAGTGGGTGTAATGTGTGTAATCTTTTCACCAATAGTTTTCATTACGCGATAACCCCATGTCGTAATTCCTATCACTATCCCTAAACTTCCAAGAAGTACTAACCAAAGTGGGACTTCAGCTTCTGAACCTAATGATCCACTCTTGAAAACTTGCCAGACTGCAGCCATCGGTCCGATTGCATTACTTCTATCATTAGCTCCATGTGCAAAGGCAACATAACATGCTGTAATGACCTGTAACCATACAAAAATTGTTTCAACACCATGATACCCTGTTTCTTCAAACTCATAATTGCGTAAAATTGCATAGAGAATGGTACTACAGAATAGAGCTATAACTAAAGCTGCCAGCAAACTTTGTACAGGCAAACATGAACTCAGAGAATTAATAAAACTTAAACCTTCTGCGCAATTCTTTGAAGGAAGCCAACTACTAGGTAAAATATACTTGAGTGCTTTGAATTGTAGTGCAAGACTTAATACAAAAAAAGTTGGAAGTGCCAAAATAGGGGCCATCCACCTTGATCTGGCAATAGGATCGTCAGTATCTAAAATCATCGTCTTTATAACGTAAAAAGTGCTATAGGCTAGGATTCCTCCAAGAAGAGGAGATGCAATCCAACTAATAACAATCTGTCCTACTTTACTATAATCAATTAAATCAGGATCAATAAATATTCCAATACCTACTATTCCGCCAACGATACTATGTGTTGTAGATACGGGAAGTCCATAGCGAGTTGCTAAAGTAATCCACAACGCAGCGGCAAGCATTGATGCAATGAAACCATAGTAAAGTTCAGTTGACAACTCAGCCATATCTTCTTCAGAAATAACTAGAACGCCTTTTCGTACAGTATCAGTAACGGCATCACCTGCGAAGAAAGCACCCAAAAATTCAAAGACCGCAGCAATAATTATCGCATTTCTCAACGTTAAAGCTTTACTGCCGACACTCGTCCCCATAGCATTAGCCACATCATTGGCCCCTATGTTCCAGGCCATATATCCTGCAATCAAGATTGCTAGAAATATCATTAAATCTAATCCAAACATTACTGTAGCCTTAAATCAACCATAAATAAATATATGCTAAATATTATATATAGACTATATATCTTTGTGAGCACAGAGATAGGCTAAAACTTATGGAAAGTAGAAAATTACAAAAAACTGGAGGCTCTACTTTGATAGTATCACTACCAAAGAAATGGATAAAGAAAAATAAACTAGATGCAGGTTCAGAAGTCAAATTATTAAAGCAACCTGATGGAACCATATCCATTGATCCTGGGCAATCTGATCCAAATAAGAAAATCACAACTGTTCAATGCAATGATGAAGAAAGTCAACACCTATTCAGAAACTTAATTGGAAATTATCTGGCTGGAAGTACCGAAATAAAAGTTGTAGGAAGTCCTAGATTGACTATCAAGGAAAGAAAAACAATACGTAAATTTTCAGCAAGTGTTATTGGATTCGAAATTATAGAAGAAGAAGCAACGCAAGCTATCCTAATAGATATGTCTAATCCTGGTGCATTACCATTCAGAACTGCGATCAAAAGACTCTACAAAATTGTCAGCGCAATGTATAATGATTCTATACTTATCTTAGAAGGGTCTGAAGATTTGGCAGATGATGTTGTCGATAGAGACAAAGAAGCTGATAAACTTCAATGGTTTATTGAAAGACAATTCAATATGATGCTGGAAAATTCAAGTCTTTCCCGCCAATTAAAAGCAACCCCTTTCGAAGGTGTTGTTTACTCAAATGTTGCACGATACTTGGAAAGAATTGCAGACCATGCATGCAGACTTGCTGAGATTGGATATGTAGCAGGGTTAATTCCTGGGAGAAAAATGCTGCCTTTAGCAAAAGATGCTGGCAACATAATGAAAGAAGCTATGAAGAGTTTTATCAACAATAATCCTCGAAAAGCTACAGTCATAATAGATAAGGGGAAAAAATCTGTAAAGAAAGCCCAAACCTATTTTGAAAACAAATACAAAGAAGAAATGATTCATCCTCTTGAATTTTCTATAGCAATGGATGCAATTATGAGAACAATTGCATACTCTACTGATATTTCTGAAGCAACAATAAATTATGCTGCAAAAAAAGAAAACGAATAATGTACCGACTAATACTGATGCGTCACGCCAAAAGTTCATGGAAATATCCTGAATTAAGTGACCATGAAAGACCTTTGAAAAAGAGAGGGCGAAAAGCTTCAGTCAAAATAGCTAAAGAATTGATTAGATTGGAATGGGTGCCTGATAAATTATATTCAAGTGACTCTGTAAGAACCAAAGAAACTTGGAAAAGAATGAGCAAATATATAAGAAATGTTGAAACTGAATATTCTTATGACTTTTATCACAGCAAACCAAAAAAAATAATGAAAAGTATACCCGATAATTTAGAGTGTGAAACTATTATGATACTTGGTCACAATCCAGGTTGTGCTGATTTTTTAGCCCATCTCTGTAGCGAATGGCATCGAATGCCTACTGCTGCTACTGCATTACTTACAGTAAATGATCCAAATGAATCTTGGAAAGTAAAAGGAAATTGGAATTTAGAAGAACTTCTTCTGCCAAGGGAGCTTTAGATTGGAAATTGAAATCATTATCTTGGCAATTATAGCCTCATTTACGGCTGCAGTACTAACTGTACCTGCTGGCTTTGGATTATCAACTATGCTAACGCCTGTGGTTCTGATGTTAATGAGCCCACATGAAGCAGTAGCAGTAGTTGCAGTAGTTCATGGTGCACATAATGCAGGGAAATCATGGTCATTATGGGAAAACATAAATTTCCAAGCTTTCAGACATTATGGAATATGGTTGATTTTAGGGGCTCTAATAGGGGCTATTTTACAGAATCAAGTTCCTCAAAAACCACTTTTAGGAATAATGGGAGTTTTCCTTATTATTCTTCCATTACTTACTCTAAGCAAATCATGGAAAGACTATAGAATTCCTGAAGAAAAAGATAGAATTGGGGGGTTCGGTTCGGGTTTTATGGGTGGCTTATCTGGCCATCAAGGAGCATTGAGGGCAATGTTTCTAACAAACAAACTTCCTGATAAAATGACATACGCTGCAACTGCAAGTATTTTTGCACTATGTGTTGATTTAACAAGAATTCCAGTATATCTTTTTTTCCGTTCGGAAGGTATTACTTCCAACTTAGAATTGACTTTTGCCTTAGTTATTGCAGCTTTGATTGGAGTACGTGTTGGAAAAAAATGGCTAGAATCTATGAAATCTGAATCAATCAGAAAAGGAATAATGATTGGAATAATTGCTAGTGGTTTCTTCTACTTATTTGAAGCTTTAACTTAACTCTAAAGTATCTGTTCTAAGAATAATTTACTTCTTTCTTCCTTAGGATTGTCAAAGAAAATATCAGGAGTAGATTCCTCAACTAAATGCCCCTCATCGAAGAACATTATGCGATCTCCAACTTCTTTTGCAAAGCCCATTTCGTGAGTTACAACAATCATAGTGATATCTCGCTTAGCTAAATCAATCATAACATCCAATACTTCCTTAATCATTTCAGGATCTAAAGCAGAGGTCGGTTCATCAAATAGCATAATCTTTGGATCCATGGCTAAAGCTCTAGCGATTGCTACTCTTTGTTGTTGCCCCCCAGATAATGCTGAAGCATACTTGTTCTTCTGTTCAGGAATTCCAACTTTTTCTAATAAATCTTCGGCCAATTCTTCGGCTTCACTCTTCTTCAGACCTTTAACCTTCTGAGGAGCTAAGGCAACATTCTCTAGTACTGTCAAATGAGGAAATAAATTAAACTGCTGAAATACAAAACCAATCTCTGATCTAACTCGTTTCAAATCCGAAAGAGTGGTATCTTCGTTTATTTCTACTCCATCGACAACTACACGGCCACCATCGTGGGGCTGAAGACGGTTTAAAGTACGTATGAAGGTAGATTTACCTGAACCTGAAGGTCCAAGTACTACTATAATTTCTCCTTGTTTAATCCTTACATCTATACCTTTCAATGCTTGAAAGTCGCCGAAACTGACGGTTACGCCTTCTGTCACTATAATGTCTTTACTCATGTTACATCGCCTCCACCTTCGTGTGTTAAACCAAGATTCTTTTCAATTCGTCTTGATACTTTAGAAAGGTAGAAAGATAATCCCCAGAAAATCATACCAACAAATAGTAAAGATTGTTCATGTTGGCCAATGAAATCCCATTGGGCTGGTAAGTCCTTAGCAACTCTGAATGCATCATATATACCAAAGAAGTAAACAAGTGATGTGTCTTTCAACATGCCTATCATCATGCTTACAATTGCCGGTAAAGTGGTTCGTATTGCTTGAGGTAATTCTATCTGTAATTTTGTTTGAATAGGGGTCAAACCAAGTGCTGTAGCTGCTTCATATTGTCCATGCGGTACTGCTTGCAAGCCACCTCTAAGAACTTCTGCAAGATAGCAGCCAAAGAATAAAGATAAAACAAGAATAACTCGAGAAGCAATGTCTGCTTCCCAAACAGGATTTAATAAATCTGGAACTAAAATTTGTGCAAAAAATAACCAAGCTACAAGAGGACCTGAACGGATTGTTTCTATTACTCCTACACTCGGCATCCAAAAAACTGGCAAATTACTACGTCTACCGAAGGCTAAAGCTATACCCATACCAAATCCGACAACCAAAGCTGCAGTAGCAAAAATAAGATTGAGGACAAGTCCTCCCCAAGCTGCGGGTTTAACTCCAGTCCCTAACAAATCTTCAGCATTCCAAAAATAATCATCTTCATATTCACCAGGCGGATCTAAAAGGAAAATCATGACTAAGAAACTTATAATTGCCAAATTAATCAAAATAGACTGTATGTAATTTATTATGTATTCTTCAGAGTTTTGACAATAATAATGAACACAAAAGAATGATAATAAGCCAAACATAAAGGCTCCTGCCATGTAAAGAAGAGCTTTGGTTGCATCGAAACCCTGATTACTAATCTTCAATCGGAGTTCCGTATCTAACCAAGTCATATTGTCATGGCCTTCAGATAAATCATCTTGACCGACTAAAACGAGCGTGTTGGGACCTTCATCTAGTAAATCCCACTCAATGTCATATTCTCTATTCCAATAATCTGGATTATTGTAATTACAATCACTCTTTTCATCAAGACAATCTTCAATGTTTTGGTTATTCAAATATGCTGCATGATAATTAGGATAAGCTAATTTCAAAGTAGCTCCCAATATCTTTGATTTGTCTTCAATTGTAAAATTCTTTCTTAAGATGAGATAAGCACCACTCCCCTCGGTACTATTCGATTCCCAAGTTGTCCTTTGTTTTATCGTCTTACCAGTCTCTTCAATTAGCAAATTATTATTTCCAAAAGGAGTTTTCCCAGACTTCCAGACACCATCATCGAATGTTCTCTCTTCCCAACCTTCTGGAAATTCCGAAGTATCATCAAAAATATGGTATTTGTACGTCGTACCCCAAGTTGAATCGGGACCACTAACTATTGCTCCACTTTTTGATTCTGAATCATATGCGGCATTATAGCCAAGGGCTACCAGAAGAACTATACAAAAAATACCATAAGGAATCAGAAACTTCTTCTTATCTTCTCCTAAAGTGCCATAACCAGCTCCTAAAAGAATCATAAGGAGGTAAAACGGAGGCCAAAGCCTCCAAATCTCATCACCAAATTGTGAAATAAAATTTGGTCCAACGATTAGAGTTCGTCTATTCATCCAGATAATCGTCCAATCCGTTTCAACTAAGATAAAATTTATTATTCCTGAAGCCAATGTGAAAATAAAAAAGAAAGAAAACAAAGATATTGTAGAATTCCAAAAAGTATCGAATAATTCATCAGACATTAAATATGAAAGATATGCGAAATTCAACAGACATAATATCTGAATAAATGTTGGAATAAATGTGTCTGAATATACTTCCGAATCTTCTAATTTAAGAGATAGATAAAGTAAACATATTGCAAACACTAAAACCAGTCTGAATGCATAATACTCTACTTCAGAGTTAATCTTAGGAACTTTTCTAAAAACATAATCTAGAAGAGTTTTAACATCTGGCCAATATTTATTTGGATCAGATTTAAAATACTTTAGTAAAATCGGAGTTATAACAAATAAAAACCACAATATAATAATAAAATTAAAGCTCAAATTTTCACCTTTGTTACATTACTATTAATATAATTCATAATTGCAGATATTGTCAAACTACCTGCCTGATAAGTGGCAAGAATCATAAGGAAGACGGGAACGGCTTGCCCGACATTGTTAACAATAGTTGTGAAAACTGCATAAAAATCACTGAAACCAACAACAAAGGCAAGACTAGAATTCTTCCAACAATTAAGATATTGATTGGTCATAGAAGGAATCATACTACGCAGTGCTTGAGGAAGGATTATCAAATTAAGGCGCTGGTACGGAGACAGACCCAATGAAATTGCAGCTTCAACTTGCCCTCTTGGTAATGATTGAATACTACCTCTAACGATTTCAGCTATTTGTGCGGCTGTGTAGAGCGTTAAGCCAATCCATAAACTAAGGAATACGGAGGATATGCTATTTGTTGTACCCTCTTTCCAATCCCAACTACCCCAACCAAGCGGTTCTCCGTTTTCTTCTGTTATTAAATTTGGTTGTTTAAACAAAATTGCGAAATAGAATAAAACAAACATCAAAAGAATCGTAATACTCCACAAATACAACCGATTTTTTTGACCTTCGATTGAATCATCGACCGTGAAATTATTGAATCCCAAATCATCTAATTTAAATCGAAGGAGAGCACTTAGAGTGAACAAAATTATTCCTAATTTGAACATAGAAATAGGATCATTCTCCAATATACCTTCTATGAAAGAAATCTTATAATTCCATTCGACAATATTAAAAAGTCCATATAGCACAATCAAAATCGATATTGAAAAGAAGATATCTACTGCAACTGCCATTCTAGATTTGTTTCTCTGATCTTCACCCAATATATTTTCTATTATCTTTCCAATAGAATCTACAGAGTATCTATCTGAATTTTCTGGTAAAATCCTTTCAGTTAAACGTATGTAAGTTCGAGCTCCAAGATAAACGACAATAGCTGCCAATAAATACCGCATATTTTCTATAGTGGCTCCAGGGCCTACAATCCCTCTATTACTCCAATAAACCCATCCAAATAACGTATTATCTTGAATAAATTCAAAAGTAGGTAAGTTAGCGCCTAAAACAACAGTGTACAAGAAAAATAACTGGACTACCAAAGGCATATTTCTGAAAAATTCTACATAGGATTCTGCAAGACTAGACAATAACCTATTCCGTGAAAGACGAGAAACGCCAACTAATACCCCCACAATAGTACTGCCAATTATACTCAATATAACTACACGTATAGCGTTCAATAATCCAACTCTGTAAAATTGCCATCGAGTATCTTGAAGAACGGTTTGAAAGGGCCATTCATTACTTAGAGTAAATCCAGCCATTTCCTCCATAAAAACAAGATCAAAGACCCAAGAACTATCATTTTCTTTTAAATATAAAATATTAGTCCAAAAATATAATACAAATGGAAGAAAAGCTAATATTGCTAAAAATTGAATTGATAAATCATATCGTCTTGGCGTAATATTTCCATTTTGGAGTAAAAAAAAGCCCAAAGCAATAACAAAAGAAAGAATAATAGTTGGAACCCAAGCAAGATCAACTGCCTCAGGAAGGATATTAAAACCAATACTAAGATTTTGAATTCTATTTGGAGTAAGATTGAGTAAAGTATTCTCAACAAAAGAATCTGCTAAAATATAATAAATTGAAGCGAAAAGAGAATAGTTTATGGTATTTGAAATATAATAGAAAACTGTAGAGCTTAGGTATTTTTGGAAAAAAGGAAGTAATACTAATGTTAAAATTAAAATTAAAGCTATTCTTTCTATCAATATTAAACTCTCTGTATAGCCTAGTGATTGGCCTTTTATAATGTGGAGGTGCCCCGGGAATGAACCCCGGGCTTCCTCTTATTCTCTAACGACTAATAGTTAGTTCAGTTAGAAATTCATTACCTCATTGGAGGAGCGTACTGAAGTCCGCCTTCCCAATGTGGTGCGTTTTGTGTTCCTGCGCGGTCAATCAAACAGTTAGCCATTTGACCAGTTCCGTCACAGAAAGATCTGTCGTATGCTTCGTAGTAGTTACCTGAGGTAGCTAGAACTGATTGCATCCAAGTTGGTGCTAGAGGGTTTGCCTCTGTACCAAGTCCAAGAGTGCTGTTCAACAAACGGTTGTATGATGGGTTAGACAAATCTTGAGTTGCAAAATTTGTACTGTCGACGCCGAGTTCTTCAGCTGTCAACATACCATACCATACCCAAGTTACTACATCGTTCCAGTCAGCATCGTTATCACGAGTTGCTGCACCGAGAGGTTCCTTAGACATTAGTTCAGACATGATTGCCATTGTGAAGGATTGTCCGTCACCTTGTTCCATACCATACTTTTGTGCAACCATAGCTGACATATCTCCAGTCCAGGCTGTACATTCTTCGTTAGTGAAGGATGCTTTTGCAGCATCTGCATCAGCTGAGTTTACAGCTGTGTATGCCAAGTCGTTGACCTGGAAGTAGTCTGCCAAGTTACCCTCGGTAGTTGTTCCAATACCAACACATACAGTTGCCTCATTCAAATCCATTATGGAAGTTGCGCCAGGGTGTGCGTCAGTGTTGACTAGCATACCTTGACCATCGTAGAAATTAATTCCTGCGAAGTCGGCATTCAAATCTGCATCACGGCTGGTTGTCCAGGTCGTGGTTCGGATTAGAACATCTATATCACCAGAAGATAGAAGCTCAAAACGGTTTGAACCTGTTGCTAATACATATTCTATATCATCATCAGGATCAAGACCAATAGCTGCTGCAATTGCTCTACAGTATTCGATATCTAAACCGGAACGAGTTCCGTCTTCGGCAAGGTATCCCATACCGAATTGTGATGTTTTAACACCACATTTCATCGAACCTGCTGCAATCACATCATCCAATGTGCTTGTACTTTCAGTTCCTACGGGTGTAACTGTACCATCGTCGGTTCCATCATCGGTTCCATCGTCGGTTCCATCGTCGGTTCCATCGCCGGTTCCATCATCGGTTCCATCGCCGGTTCCATCGTTGGTGTCGTCTACGACTGTATCAGTTGTATCTCCGTCGTCACTAACGCAGCCTGTAAAGGCGACGCTAGCCATCATGAGCATTGCTATTAGTGCGTATAATTGCTTCATAGACTTCAACAGTTTTTAGACCTTATATAATACTAAGTATTTAGTTAACCTATGATTTGACTGGGTTCAAAAAAAGTTTTTTTATTGGATTTAGCGACTATCTAATAAGAAAATATGCCTTCTCATTAGTTCGCTTTTTAACGAAGTTTGATACGACAATCTAATTCATATATTTTATGAATGCAAATACGGCAGTTGGCTAATCATTAATTATCTTTAAATCAAATTTATTTAAAAAAATACCCTTTATGACGTATTTGGATTCGGTCAATAGACATACTATCTATATATAGAGAACTCTAGAAATACGCAAATAGGCGCATATACGATGACACAAAATCGATTGCAAGATAATGACTTTCCAAAGGTTCGCCCTTTCGCAAGTAAAGAAAGCATGCACTATGAGCTTGCGTTCTGGATGTGTTTTGTTGCTTTTATTTTATTAGGAGTTTATGTCAAAGTTACAATGGCTTTAGAATTACATTGGATTTTTGTAATATATAGTGTTTCTCTAGCCACGTTAATCGTTGGAAGATATGTGTTCTTTATGTTATACACACCAACCTTAGTCAAGAAAGGTAAGTTCCACCCTGAAGTGAATGCAATTATAACCTCTTGGAATGAATCTAAAAAAGTTTATTTAACAGCTAAATCTCTGATAAAAGGTAACTATCCTAAAGATAAACTAAGAATAACTATTGTAGATGATGGAAGTACTGATGACACTAGTTACTGGCTTTCTAAGGCTAAGAAAGAATTTGGATGTAAAATAATTACTTTAGAACATAATATTGGAAAACGAAATGCAATCCGTACAGCCTTAGACGAATGCTCAAGTGAGATTTCAGTATTGATTGATGCAGATGTTGAAGTAGCTAAAAACGGAATTTCTGAGATTGTTAGAGGCTTTAGTGATGATAAAATAGCAATAGTTTGTGGAAATACAGGAGTAGGAAATGCAGATTCTAATTTACTTACAAGAATGCAAGAATTCTATTATTATTTAAGTTATGGATTATTCCGATCTGCTGAATCATATTTCAGAACTGTTGTTTGTTGTACTGGCTCTTTTTCCGCATACCGCACAGAAATATTGAAAAGTGTAGCTGATGACAAATGGGTCAACCAAAAATTCTTAGGAAAAGTAAGGACATACGGTGATGACCGTAGTCTTACTCGATTAATTTTAGCTAAAGGATATGATACCGTGTATCAACCTTTTGCAAATGCATTGACCATCGTTCCAGATTCAATGAGTACTTTCATCAATCAACAAAGTAGATGGAGAAAAGGATACTTATTCGAAGCAATTATGGCTTCAACTCATATGTGGAATCGGCCAATTGGCGCTGCAGTCT
Source organism: Methanobacteriota archaeon (assembly GCA_014240255.1). GTDB lineage: Archaea > Thermoplasmatota > Poseidoniia > MGIII > CG-Epi1 > CG-Epi1. Next base: position 10,116 of record JAAZXG010000013.1, on the reverse strand, counting down.
TATTTTATCTAAGTTTACTAATGCTAGTAATGGGTCCTTTAGTCATGATTTATTTCTTAGTATTATCTACTTTATTAGTAGGAACTATGCCTACGGGGTATGTTACAGCCATACTTCTTATCTCTATATTGCATCAAGTTTTCTTTGCAATCTTTAGAGAAGCAAACGTAATTAAGATTGGAGCATTTGCACTCCTTCCAGCAATACCTTTCTGGGTTTTTACCACTATAATCCTGATACCTTTGGCTATCCTTACTATCAGACAGAATAGTTGGAAAAGAAATAATAATAATAAACCAGTGGCATAACTTAAGCCATGGGGCAATCCGTAAAAAAATCGGAATTTTCCGAGTTAAGGAATAATCATCCAAAATATAATTTTTTATCAGGCCCTTACTTAATTTGGAAAAATCTAATTGATTATTTTCCAGCTCTTTCTAATTTTATTCAAAGAGATATTCGACTAAAATATCGTAACTCATTATTTGGATTCTTTTGGAGTTTATTGGAACCACTTATTCTTTCAGGAGTTTACTATATTTTATTCATAGTGATTGCAGGGAAAACGGAACCTGAGTATCCTATGTGGGTTATTATTGGAGTAATTACCTGGACCTTTTTCTCAAAGATTATGAATGGGGCAATTGTCGCATTGACACGGAATGGTGAACTGATAAAACAAGTCTATTTACCCCGCGAAATATTTGCATTTTCAATTACTCTCTCAAACCTTATTATTACCATTTTCAGTTTTATAGTTGTCATACCTTTTATGATTTATTTGAATATTGCACCTACTTCCCAACTTATTCTGATACCTTTAGGACTTATTTTAGTTTCTTCATTGGGTTTAGGCTTAGGTTTGATGTTTTCTGGACTAAACACACTGAATAGAGATATTGAGCATCTATTCAGAGTCATAACTAGGGCTGGACTCTTTCTTTCACCTGTAATGTGGACCGTAAAAATGTTGCCTGAATCAAGGCAAAGTATGATTGAATATTTGATGCTAAACCCAATGGTTGTACCAATTTCAATGATTCGAAGTGGATTTGATGGAACTGAATTGGGAATTGACTCTTTCTATATCATTTATTCTGTTGTATTTTGTTTAACCAGTCTGATATTGGGATCAATGATTTTTAAACGTTATGAAGCTACGGTGGTGAAATATTTATGAGCAGAATGAATGTGGATGTAGACAATATTACTATTCAATTTCCAAAAATAAAACCTTTCTTTGGAACTATTGAAAATTCTATTTCCAGTTTCTTAAAAATGGAAGCAACCGAAACGGATGATTTTGTTGCTCTAGATGGTGTTTCACTTCAACTCTTTGAAGGTGAAATCGTTGGTATAATTGGTAAAAATGGATCTGGGAAAAGTACTCTTTTAAGAACTATATCTGGAATATATAATCCAGATAAAGGAACTGTGCGTACTAAAGGGCAAATTTCACTTCTAGCCCGTTTAGGAATTGGATTTAATGTACATTTAACTGGCCGTGAGAACATTTACTTGTATGGAAGTATCCTAGGGCATTCCAAGAAGACTATGGATGGTCTAATTGATGAAATTATAAGCTTTTCAGGATTGGCACTATCTATTGACAAACCTTTGAGAACTTATTCATCAGGAATGAAGACAAGACTCAGCTTTTCAGTAGCATCGGCAGTTAAATCTGAAATTTTACTAATTGATGAAGTGCTTGGTGTTGGCGACTATGATTTTAGAGAAAAATCTAAGATAAGAATGCAAGAAATGGTAGATGAAGCTGCTACTGTTGTGATTGTTTCTCATAGTTTACCTATATTGGAACAAATGTGTAGTAGGCTTATCTTAATTGAAGATGGAAAAATAAAAGCTATTGGAGAACCAAAAGAAATAATAGATATATACAAAACTACTTCGAAACTTAAGGCAAAGGAGATTGATCTCACAAAACTTATTACCAAAGAAAAACCAAAAAAGAGATTGGGAAAAAGAATATGGCATAATTTAAATCTTTTTTTATTACTATTACTCCGCATATTTGGCTTAAGTGAATGGGCATCTACTAAAATTCCAGCTCCAAAAACTAGTGTACATAAAAAAAACGAAATTATTCAGAAACATTGGGGAGAAATTTTTGAAAATATTCCAAATACAGACTATGTTATTGATAAAAGAAGTAGAAGAATAACAAAACAAAAACATGTAGAATATAATAAAACAAACACTATAGTAATTTTAACTTGTATTTGGAAAAGACCAAAATTAACTCGAATTGTTTTATCTCATTATAGGGCATTAAAAAAAGAATTAAAAGATGTTATAAATTTAGAATTGGTGGCTGTTGGTTCTGAAGGTGAGAAATCTAAGAATATTTGTGAAGAAAGTGGATTTAATTATTTTGAATATGAAAATCAACCAATGAGTGAAAAATGGAATTTTGGATTACAAATGACAAAAAAAATTAATCCAGATGCGGTAATTATTGTTGGTTCAGATGATCTTATTGATAAAAATTTATTAGAATTCTATGATAAAAAATTGAAACAAGGATATATGATGTTAGGCATTAAAGATTTTTATATTTATGATGCTGAAAGACAGAAATTAGCATATTGGAGAGGTTATGGAAAGTTAAATGACGCTCACCGAATGAATGAAACAATTGGATTGGCTCGGTGTTTATCAAGATCGTTACTGGATAAATTGAATTTTAATATTTGGAATGATTTGAATATTTCTAGGAATCTAGATGGTGCTATGACTACCCGTCTAAAAGAAGTTGGAATATATCCTGTTTCTGAAGCTAGAATGCCTTATATTAATTTAGAAAATCAGCTTTATGGGGCTGGTCATTTAGGATATAAATTAAAGGAAATTGAAGGGTTTGCAATCGATATTAAAACAAAGACTAACGTAACTTCATTTGACCGATATCTTGCAAGAGATCCTGATTCTATTGAATACCTTGATGGTGATTTTTTAGCTTCAAAATTAAACGAAAATACAATCACTGAGATTATGGCACTGGGGAATGAAGAATGATTTTTAAACGATTTTTGAAAAAAAAAATACCTGTTGAAAGAATACCTAAGAATAAGAATTCATATCTATCATGTGTAATGGTTGTTCTGAATGAAGTAAAAAATGATTCTAGAGTTAAAAAATGTGCGAAAGCCCTTCAAAAAGCTAATTTTGAAGTTAAGATTTTTGGCCTTTCATCTGATAAAGAACAAGAAGGTGTTAAACAGGTAGAAATACAAGGCATCCCGACACTTTTGTTTCCGAATCCAAGATTTACTATCCTAAGTTCTGCCGTTAGAATTTATACTTGGAAATATATTACTCAAGGTTTACTAGCTGCAATGTGGAAGTACCTCGATATAGAACAACCTGATGTTATTCATACACATGATTTTCATTCACTTATAATTGGGAAAGAATTGTCATTACGCCTAAAGAAAAACGGCCAAAATATTAGATGGGTACACGATTTCCATGAATATGTAAAAGGACTAGATGGATTGGATGATGAAATAAAAGAATTATCATTAAATGAAGAAAAAGAATCAATTCTTCATGCAGATTATTTAACAACTGTATCTCCTACTCTTTCTACTGCTTTAAAAAACGATTATAAATTGAAAGAAGAGCCAACTGTACTCTACAATGCACCTAATCGTTCTAATTTAAACTTAGATTATGATTTAACTATCCGTAAGAAATTAAACTTGCCAGCGAACGTTGATCTTGGAGTATATATTGGTGGAATTAGTGAATTTAGAGGTTTGCACACGCTTATTGGAGCAATGCCCTTAGTGCCAAAATTGCACATTGCTTTAGTTACTGAAACTAAAGGAAAGTATATGGATTCGCTTATAGAAAATGCAAAGGAATTGGGCTGTTATGATAGACTACACGTATTGCCCTATGTTGATTCGACTGAAATTACTAGTTTTATACGAGATGCAACATTTGGAATTCACCCTATGATTAGATATGGGAATGCTGAAGTCGCATTGCCAAATAAATTATTTGATTACATTCATGCTAAGATACCTGTGATTGTTAGTAACTGTACAACCATGAAACAGTTTGTAAATAAATGGAAAATTGGCTTAGTTTTTGAAGCTGAAAATGAAAAGGAATTGGGAAATTCAATTAAAAAATTGTTGAAAGAACGCGAAGAATTTACAGGAAATATTACTAATGAAATTTTAGATAATTTCTCATGGGAAACATCTGAAAAACAATTGAAAAACATATATTCTGGAATGATGAAAGAACTGAAAGGCGGTATTGATAATATTGGTAAATCATTCATAAAAGGTTGGGTTAACAAATCGGATTTTAAACACTACGAAGGAATAGCTGTATTTCATAAAAAAGAAATGATTTCTCAACTTAGATTACAAAGTGTTTTTGGGACAGTGTCTAATAAAAAAAAGAATGAATTTTCTATTTTACTTCCGGAAAAATATCATGATGCTGTGGAAAGGGAATATGAGATCCAATTCTTACCAAGAGGAGATATTTTAAAAAATGGGGAAATTACTGCAAAATTTGAAGGGGAATTTCCAATAAATGGTAATTTTGAGGGTGTTGTAGATAATAAAATAACAGGATGGATTAAACTCAAAAATTATAATTATCCGACTGGTGTAGCAATATACTATAATGAAAAATATGTATGCTCAGGTACTGCCGATATAATTTTAGAGGATAAGCCTGATTGCTTAGGTTTTAGCATACTTCTTCCTAAACTTTACAGAGATGGTAAATCTAGAAAATATTGGATTATGACTGACCCTTGGGATATTGAGATTGATGGTAATCCAAAAATTTTGAAGTTTTATTAAGTATAAACTTAACGAAAATACTTATGAAACAGGCCCCTAACCGTTATTGTGCAGATTACATGTATTGTAGGAGCTCGCCCTCAATTTATCAAATTATCTCCTTTTCTTAAGGCTGCTGAAGCTGCTAATCATGATGTAAGAATTATTCATACAGGACAACATTATGATGATGAAATGTCTGATGCTTTTTTCAGAGATTTGGAGATTAAAAGTCCAGATTTAAACCTAAATATTGGTTCAAATAGCCAAGCAGTTCAAACTGCTCAAATGTTAGAAGGCATCGAAATTGATTTATTAAAAAATAAACCTGACTGGGTTGTTGTTTTTGGAGATACGAACTCTACTCTTGCTGGATCTCTAGCTGCTGCTAAAATAAATATTCCTACAGCTCATATTGAAGCTGGATTAAGATCATTTAATCGAGAAATGCCAGAAGAAATTAATCGAATTGTAACCGATCACCTTTCTGATTTGCTATTCGTTCCTTCGGATGAAGGGATGATTAATCTGGAAAAAGAAGGGCTTGCCGATAAATCTATTCGAACAGGTGATTTAATGGCAGATATTTTAGAAACATTTAGAACTAAAATTAAAGAAAATATATTGGATAAATTTGGTGTCAAAAAAGGAACATATTGTCTTTTGACTTTGCATCGACCTGCGTCTGTAGATGATTATGATATGCTGTGTTGGATGATTGATCAGGTTTCTCAAACAGATAAAACAATCCTATTCCCTGCCCATCCACGTACTCGTAATGCCATCAAAAATAATAATATAAAAATTCCTAATTCCATAAAATTAATACCTCCTTTGGGTTATCTAGAATTTCAAACTCTTCAAGCTAAAGCTTTTGCAATTTTAACTGATTCTGGAGGTGTTCAAAAAGAAGCATACTTGTGGAAAGTACCGTGCTTTACACTAAGAACTGAAACGGAATGGACGGAAACGATAGATTCTGGATGGAATACAATTGTCTTCCCTGGAAAAGGTAATTTGAAAAAAGCTATCGAAGACTGGGAAAAACCGAATGCACATTCTAACCTATATGGAGATGGCAAAGCTTCAGAAGCAATGGTCAATGAACTCTACAGAAAGTCAAACCCATAACCTATATATGCCATTATTCTAGATTCTAAATATGGATACTAAATATCTTGTAGCTTTGCTTTTAGTCGCTGGACTTATTGGTGGAGTTTCCAATAATTATATTGGAGATTATTATTCAGATTCATCTGAAGAAGAAAATAATAATGAGATTGTAGAACCTGTTGGAAACCAAGCGCCTGATTTTACAATTACTGACATCGATGGAAATGAGTTTAATCTTTCGGATTTTGAAGGAGAAAAAGTTATTGTTTTAGAATTTATGAATACTGGGTGTGGAACTTGCCACAATTTTGAAAAGAATGTTCTTAAAAGTTATTACAATAACACTACTATGCCTTCGGACGTAGAAATTATTTCAGTAACTCAAAGTAGTGAGGATCGTGATAAAGTTGCAGATAGAGTACAAGGAAATTGGATTTACGCAATCGGTAGTAACGAAATGACTGCTGCTTTTGATGCTGAAAGAAGCCCTACTGTTGTAATCATTGACAAAGAAGGAGTGATTTCTTTTTCAAAACAAGGAACGATATCTGAAGAAGATTTAGAGAATAAAGTTAACTCTGCCTTAAATTAGAATTCTTCTAAAAAACGTTCAATATACTGCTTAATCTCGTCTCGAGCATTACGATATTCTTCATCAGATTTGGGATCCTTAATTGGCCAATGTTTCCGTTGACAAGTTTCAGGCCAATTCATATTCACACAAGTTTCATTGGCTGAATCACAAAGTGTAATTGCATAATCTGCTTTTGTCCATTCAACATTATCTAAATGTTTAGATGATTGATCTGATATATCTAATCCTACTTCTCTCATTACTTTTACAGCCTGAGGACTCAATCCGTCTGGTTTAGTACCTGCGCTTAGAACGGTGAAATCCGATTTTAGGTTTTTGAGCCAACATTCAGCCATTTGAGATCTAGCTGCATTTCCAGTGCAAACGAACAGTATTACAACCACGAATAACCAATTACATCGTCTATTAAATAATTTTATCGAAGTGCATAAATTAATTGTGTTCCACCATTTTTATTTTCTTATTTATAGTAGGACAACTTTGGTTTTTGTGAGGGGCACTCTCGCCAATAAACTTTAAAAGGTGGAACCAATAGCCATAGTCCGTATGGTGTATCTAACAAAGAAGACTACACGAGGACAGAATTATTACTACCTCGTTAAATCTTTCAAATACGATGGACGCGTGGAAAAGGTGCAACAGTACCTAGGTTCTGATGAACCTGACGAGTCTGAACTAGAACACTTGAAACAGAAATATACTATTGATTTGGAATTGGCCGCAATTGAAAGAATGGCAATTATGTCTTCTGAAACATATCGGACACCTTACCTTGACAAAGATGCACTGCTAGGCTTAGAACGAATGAAATTTCTAAATCGAGCATTACACCGAATTGAAACTATTGAACAACAAACTTCTGCGAACATGCGCAATCTTATATCTACGATTAATGGAAATATGTCGCTTTCGTCTGCTCCACTCTCAATGGATAATATTGAGGCTATTTTTGAACATGATCGAGCACCTACTGGCGTTCCGCTCTCTAAAGTTCTAGAAGTATTGGCTTTGAGGCGATTAAATGATGAAGTACCAGAAAGAGTGGCAAGGATTGATAAAAGAAACATTCTAAAGTTACATCAAGATTTACTTGAAGGAACAGGAAGAGGAGGAGTCTTGAGAGAAAGTTCGGCAAGTTTACCAGGTTCGGCATTTATGCCCCCTCCTGCGGTTTTAATTGAAGACGAATTAGAAGGATTGTTACAATGGTGGCATGATCCTTCACCTTTACATCCTTTTGAAAGGGCAATATTATTTCATCATAGATTTCAACAAGTTCGACCCTTTGAATCAGGCAACGGTTTAGTTGGAAGACTAATACTAGATGGTATGTTAGTAAGATCAGGACTATCTACTACAAGGTGGCAAAAAGAAGACCGTTCTATTTATTTATCCGGTTTAGTAGCAGGTGATCGTGGAGATAGAACCAAGCTCATCAAAATATTTTGGGAAGCTTACCGTAATCAGCACCGTACTAGTGTTGAAGGTGGTAAAGATTCTATGCGGCTTTCACCTCGACAAGCGCAGTTGGAGGCCTTCTGATTGAGGCTTCTCGAACTTGAGTTCGAGAATTTTAAATCTTTCAAAGGCCACGTTACCGTCCCTCTCGGGCCCGGGTTTACGTGTATAACTGGACCCAATGGTTCTGGTAAATCAAACATAACTGATGCTATTCTTTTCATTCTCGGATCTAGATCAACCAAATTACTTAGAGCTAGAAAACTAAAACAATTAATTTATGGTTTTCAAGAAGGAACCAAAAAGAAGACGGGACCAAAAGCATGTAAAGTTTCAATGGTTTTTGATAATAGCGATCGTTTCTTAGCTATAGAAAAAGATCAAGTTACTTTTACAAAAGGAATACGTCTAAGAGGTGAAGATACTACAACTTACTATCAACTAGATGGTATCAAATCTTCAGCTAGAGAATTTGAAGCTTTATTTTCAAGAGCTGGACTTTATGCAACGGGATACAACATAATCCAACAAGGAGATGTGATTCAAACCTCTCTTATGTCTGGTACTGAAAGAAGACGGAAAATTGAAGATGTGGCTGGAATTACAGCGTATGATAATAGACTAAGAAGTACAAGAAGTGCTCGCAACTCAGTTGAAGCTGATTTAACGCTATTAAATGATAGAGCTAAAGAAGCTAAAAGAACACTTAAACAGTTAGAAAGAGAAAAGGAAGATGCTGAAAAATTAGAAGTAATACTTGATAAAATAAAAGAAAATGAATTGTTACTTAAATTTCGTAATGTATTTGATTTCGAAGCTGAAATTGAATCAAGAAGAGAAGTAGTTGAAAGATACACTAAAGAATTATCTGAATTAGAAAAAGAACAAGAAAATAGAAAAGAAGATATTGAAAATAAACAAAACCAATTCGAGAAAGTTGAAATGACTATTGCTGTTTCGGGAGGTGACAAGGCCCGTGAATTACAAGAAGAATTGGATAAGGCACGTGTAGCTCATGCTTTATCTGAGAGAAATGTAGATGGGGCTGTAAATAGAATACAAGAATTGGAAGTTAGTCGTAAAATATTAGATGATGACTATAAGGTGGCTTCAAAAGAATTGAAAAACTTGAATCTAGATTTAACTGCCATATCTAAAGATGTTTCGAAAATGGAAGATAAAATAACTGCTAAAGTTTCAAAATTGAGTGAATTAGAAGGTGCTGCAGCAAATAATTCTGAAGCTGTTAGTACACAAAGAGATGAACTGGAAGTCTTACGGAAGAATGCTGGTGAATTAGAAATGCAACGGCATCGTCTCGATGGTGAAAAAGAACAAATTGAAATTCAACTAACTAGTGCAAAAGAACAAGTAATACGATCTAAGAAATGGTTAGAGTCTATTGAAACTGATGTCAAAGAAGCTGATTACCAACTGAAAGATTTGGAAGTTGGAAAAAAGTCTACAACTCAAAATTTAGACAAAGTAAAAACAAAACATAATAGAAGTCTTGGAACTATAGAGGCGCATCAGAATAAATTAGGAAGTATAGATTCTAAACTCAGAACTCTTTCTATGCAATTGGCCTCTCAAGAAGCCGCACAGCGCGCTAGAGACGAATTTGGAGGGTATGCTAGAGGCGTTCAAGCTCTTTTAGAATGTAGAGATAAAAGAGAATTAAGAGGAATTATTGGAACTATTGCTGAATTAGGAAGAGTAGATGAAAAATACGCTACGGCATTGGAGGTTGCTGCCGGTGCAAGGCTACAATCTATTGTAACGGAAGATGATTCGGCAGCTGCTGCCGCAATTGATTTTCTTAAACGAAATAACATTGGAAGAGTTCGCTTTTTACCACTTAATAAAGTTCATTCGTACAAACCGAGCGCACATGCTCTTTTGATTTCAAAAAATGAAGGCGCTCTTGGTTTTGCTCAAGATCTAGTTAAATTTGATTCACGCTATAGTGATGTATTCGGTAATGTTTTTGGAGATACAGTCATAATGGATTCTTTGAATCGGGCAAGAAAATATCTTGGTAAAGGCAGGATGGTTACTCTTCAAGGGGTTACATATTTTTGTTCTTCCTATAGTAGGTACCGTTTTGATTATTATTCACAT
>JAAZXG010000012.1 GCA_014240255.1 Methanobacteriota archaeon | reverse complement strand
AACTAGATTCAAATCCATTGGCTGGTAATTCAGAACCAGTAGGAGGTTCCAAAGTGAATTTAGTCCCATCTTCTGCAGTTAACTTATCTTTTTGAGGATTAAAATCTAAACTACCGGCAAGAGCCATTGCTGTAACTACCTCGGGACTTGTCAAAAACGACAATGTTTGATGGTTGCCATCATTCCTTCCACTAAAATTTCTATTGTAAGAAGATACAATGGAGTTTACTTCACCTTTGGATACGTCTTCACGTTTCCATTGTCCTATACAAGGCCCGCAAGCATTTGCTAATACTGTTCCTCCGATATCATCCAGAAGTTGCATTTGGCCATCTCTACGGATTGTTTGATCAATGGTATCTGAACCTGGCGTAACCATGAATTGAACTTTTGATTTGATTCCTGCTTCTTTGGCTTGTCTTGCTATAGAAGCTGCTCTTTCCATATCTTCATATGAGGAATTTGTGCAAGAGCCAATTAGTGCTGCTTTAATTTCTGTCGGCCAACCTTTGTCTTTAGCTTCTTGTCCTAAATCGGATACTGAACGTGCTAAATCAGGAGTATGAGGTCCAACAATCATTGGTTCCAAATCTGAAAGATTAATTTCAATTATTCTATCATAGTATTTTTCTGGATTCTTTAAAACTTCAGGATCTGCAACTAACAGTGATGAATGTTTATTCGCTAATTCAGAAACCCCAGCTCGATCTGTAGCCTCAAGATACCGTGACATACTTCCATCATATGGAAACAATGATGTTGTTGCACCAACTTCGGCACCCATGTTACAAATTGTTCCTTTACCTGTGCAAGAAATAGAAGAAGAACCCGGACCAAAATATTCTACAATATGACTTGTTCCGCCTTTGACTGTCAATTCTTCACAAACTTTCAATATGACGTCTTTGGGAGAAGACCAGCCTGATAATTTACCTGTAAGATGAACTCCAATAACTCCAGGCCAACGAATAGTAAATGGTAAACCAGCCATAACTTCCATAGCATCAGCACCTCCAACACCAATTGCGACCATTCCTAAACCGCCTGCATTTGGAGTATGCGAGTCTGTACCAATCATCATACCTCCTGGAAATGCATAATTTTCAAGAACAACCTGATGAATAATTCCAGCCCCTGGTTCCCAAAATCCTGCACCATATTTTGAAGAGGCTGACTTCAGAAAAGAAAAAACTTCTGAACTTTCCTTATTTGCATCTGCCAAATCACTATCTCTACCAACCCTAGCCTGAATAAGATGATCACAATGAACTGTAGAAGGAACTGCCACTTCTGAACGGCCTGTTAACGCAAACTGAAGAAGTGCCATCTGTGCAGTAGCATCTTGCATTGCAACTCTATCTGGTTGAAGTTCAACATATGACTTACCTCGTTTTGGTACTTTATCCAAATTTATTAAATGTCCAAAAAGAATTTTCTCAGATAAAGTTAGCGATCTTCCTAGATTTTGTCTAGCTATATCGTGCTTCTTCGCCATCTCAACATATAACTTTTCTATTTGGGTTAAATCTAACATTATTTTCTTAACCTAGAACTGTTAATTATAAGTTTTCTTCATCATCTTCAATTACTACAGCCATAGCCCAAAAAACGACTGCTAAAACCCAAAAAAGAAACGAACATGGAAGACGTAACGAACGACCTGATGCCGGTACAATATAATCTCCATTACCCCATAAAATTAGGCCGCCCGCCATTACGCAGATTAATGCTAAAAAATAAGATAATACTTCACTAAAATCCATTACCAAGAATCCCAAACTGTCTTTTTTGCCATTTCCATTGAATAAAATGTATTATAGATAAGGGATTTCTTCCAGCCACTTGGATTGATTTCTTCCCAATCTACCTCATCACCTTCTTTAACTTTTCTCATTCCATATTCGAAAGCCTTATTACCCAATAATGCAAATATTCCTCTACGGGCTATATCTGCTTTTTTCCTTTCTCTAAATTGTTCTTTCCACAATTTATCATAATCTAAAGAATTTGAAAGTGCTCTCTGAGCCAAGACTCCTGATTCTATAGCATAATTCATTCCAAAACCTCTCCATGGATCCTGGAATCCTGCAGCTTCTCCCGTATAGTAAACACCATCTTTTACAGCTGTTTTAGGAAAGTGAACACCACCCTGGCCCCCTACTGTTCCTGTTGGTTTAGCTCCATCAATAATATTTTTCAGAACTGGTCTTTCTTCTACCGCTTTATACATCAGCTTTTTTACTTGTTTAGCATAAGGCTTTGAACAACAATTCATAACTTTTATAGTATCTTTATCCATTGGAATTATATAGAGATACCAACCACGTGGAGAATATTTTTCATCGTGCATATATAAAAATTGATCTCTAGGAAAGTCTGAATTCTCATAATATGCTCCAAATGCAGCCATATCAGTTCGGTACGAACCTGAAGACATTATGTCGCCAGGACTTGATTTAGGTCTAGACTTAAAATTAAATTCAACTCCTAAATCTTTAGCTTCATCTGCTAAACCTCTCTCCAAAGAATTTTCACCTCCTCTAAGTATTAGAGGCAACGGTTCCTTGAGTGATATTGTAAAATCTCTTTTTTGAGTACAACATACGAATTTTTTAGCATCTTTGAATGTAAATTTAGGATTGAGTCCCCACCTTTTCAAATATGATGTTGCGTCAGCTTCCGAAGAAGGAGTAGTAGGACTTTCTTTCAATAAAACTTGATAATTAGGATGGAATTGCATCCCTATATCTTCTCGAGCTTCATGAATTTCTACCTTTTCATCATTCTTCGCAAAATTAATAGCCGCAGCTAATCCTGAAAGTCCGCCACCTATTATTTTACGCTTATTTTTCATTGATTTTACTCGACTTCTATGATATTACACAATTTCATTTAACTGCAAATAGAATAGGTCTTAAAGTTCTATTGTCAAAATAACATTTATTTTTTTGAAGCTGCTTCAACCACATTGGACATTAACATAACTACAGTCATAGGCCCTACGCCGCCAGGAACTGGAGTCAATGCGCCCGCAACATCTCTAACATCAAAAGAGGTGTCTCCTACTAATCCTTCGTCAGTGCGATTAACTCCCACGTCGATTACTACAGCTCCAGGCTTAACCATCTCTTTCGTAACTGTATTTGGATAACCTACAGCTACAATTAGAATATCGGCCTCCTTACAGAATTTCTGAATATCTGATGTTCGGCTATGGCAAACTGTGACTGTTGCATCAATACCCTTCTGAAGTAATAACAGAGATATTGGTTTTCCAACAATAGTACTACGTCCAACAACCACTACATTTTTTCCACTAGGGTTATTTCCTGTACGGGATAATAATTCAATAATTCCGGCAGGAGTGCAGGGTTTCATACCTGAGGTTTCTTGAACAATTTTACCCAAATTAATGGGATGAAAACCATCTACATCGTTCTCAGGCTCAATCAAATCTAATACACTTTCAAAACCATAAGGTAATGGAAGCTGTACAATTATGCCATCTTCAGTTTTATTTAGTTTATTAACTAAATTTTCTAATTCCTTTTTAGATGTTTTTGATGAAAGATGGTGATGTGTTAAATTAATTCCAATACGTTCGGCTGCATTTGCTTTAGCACGAATATAGGATGTAGACGCAGGATCGTCACCAACTTGAACAACCGATAGCGTAGGAGGCGTGGCCATTTGAGATACTTTAGATTGTAACTCAAGTTCTATTTCTTTTGCAATTTTCTTTCCGTCAATTAAATTTGCAGTCAATGTAAATCCTCTAATTGATAAAGTTCTACTTCGATACGAGGCCCATCTCCTTGAGCTGCAATTCTTTTTCGGACTATTAACTCAGAAATTTGACCATCGTCATGATACAAGACTCCGCTAAGGCCATCTTTGATAGATTTGGCAATGTTATCTGCATCAGGTCTTTTGGAGTGGTGCTCTTCTTTTCTTGGTTCTTTAACTCGCCATTTACTCTTTGGACAAGGGAAATATGCAAATATTTGTATTCCTAACGGCCCCTCAAATAAACCCTCGATACCAGCTTCTGTTCGTGCTTTCTGTCCAATATAAGCGATATCTGCTTTGTAAACTTTACTGGGTTTTGGATCTGTAGCAACAACAAAATTCCCCTTTCTATAAAATCTAGGGCGTCCTTGAGCAACGGGTTTTCCAGGTAATGTAAATTTAATACGCACAATAACCCATACGGGGGGGACAAAAAACGTGCTTGTCCAACATATTATTTTAATTAGGTGCTTACAAGCAGGATATTATGCGTGTCGCTGTCCTCCATGAAGACAGATGCCAACCAAAGAAGTGTCAGAATGAATGCTATAATTTCTGCCCACCTGTTAGAAATGGGATTGAAGTTATCACTTGGAGAAAAGATAACAAGCCAATTGTTTCTGAACCTTTGTGCATTGGTTGTGGTATATGTGTACACAAATGCCCACATGACGCTTTAACCATAGTTAATTTACCTGATGAGCAAGAAAAAGATACAGTTCATAGATATGGTATGAATGAATTTAGATTATTTGGACTTCCTGCTCCTGAAAAAGGAAAAGTCATTGGAATATTGGGTGCAAACGGAACTGGAAAAACTACTGCGATTTCACTTTTAGCTGGAGAAATAATCCCTAATCTGGGAGATTGGGAAATAGAAGGTTCATGGGATGAGGTAAAAGATTTTTATTCAGGAACTGAAATTCAAAAACATTTTAATAAATTATCTGATGGAAATATCAGTATTGCCTTGAAACCACAATATGTTGATAGAATACCTCAAATGTTTGATGGTACTCTAAGAGAACTTTTAGAAAAAGTAGCATCACCAGAGAAAGTTGAAGAATTTTCCACTAAAATTAATTTAACTAGTTTGGATAAAAATTTGAGCAAAGTTTCAGGTGGAGAACTACAAAAAGGAGCAATTGCAGCTACAATTCTCAAAGATGCGGATCTTTATTTCTTTGACGAACCTTCATCATATCTTGATATCGAACAACGTATCTTTATTGCTAGAATGATATCGGAATTAGGAGAAACAAAAAGTGTTATAGTAATTGAACATGACTTAGCTATTTTGGATTACGTGACTGATAATATACATGTTATGTATGGAAGTCCAAATGCATATGGAATTGTTTCACAAAAACTAGCAGTAAGAAATGCAATCAACTCTTATTTGGATGGATATATTCAAGAATCAAATGTAAGAATTAGAGATAGTACAATCAAATTTCTAAAACATCCGCCGAGAACGGGATGGGATGGACAAGTATTAGTGAAATGGCCAGATCTTTCAAAACAATTAGGTGATTTCCAATTAGAGGCTTCAGCAGGAGAGATATTAGGTGGGCAAGTACTAGGTGTTGTTGGTGGAAATGCTACTGGTAAAACAACATTTGTGAAGATGCTAGCCAACGAATTAGAGCCTGATGCTGGTGAAATTGAAAATGATATTACTGTATCCTATAAGCCTCAATACATTAACGCTCCAGAAGGTATTATTGTAGGAGACTTATTACAATCTGTAAAAGGTTTTGATGAACATATGCTTGCTACAGAACTCAATGGCCCTCTAAATTTGGAACCTTTGATGGAGCGTGAATTACAAACTCTGTCTGGCGGAGAATTACAACGTGTAGCTGTTGCTGAATGTTTGCTCAAAGAAGCCGATCTTTATCTTCTAGATGAGCCTTCAGCCTATCTTGACGCGAATCAAAGAATGGTTACTGCTAAAACAATTAGACGCTCAATGGAAAAAAGAGGAAAATCAGCCCTAGTTGTTGATCATGATGTTTATTTTATTGATTATATTGCAGATGGGTTATTATGTTTTGGAGGAATACCTAGCAAAGAAGGCAAAGCTGAAGGGCCATACACTATGCGCCAGGGAATGAATGTCTTTTTGGGTAGGGTAGGTATTACATTTAGAAGAGATAAAAATACATACAGACCAAGAATCAATAAACCTGGTTCAAGACTTGATAGAGAACAAAAAAGTAAAAAGGAATATTACTATTCTAATTGATGATTAAATTTATGTTCGGGTCTCGATAGGCATCCGTGTTACAAAGGCCTTTAGAGTACATTGTTCGAGGATACACGGACATAATTATGAAACATGCTGTACTCACAATTAGTGTTCTGAGTTTAATCACAATATTACTATTGCAATCGGCAATGACCTTTGAACAAAATATGACTAGAGATATTGAAGTTTATCTTCCTGAAGGAGAAGAATCTACTAAAATATTAATCGAAGTTAGAGAAGATTGGGCTACTGATTTAATTATAGTTTATGTGCAAACTCCCAATGCTAATGATCCTGGATTCTATAAAGATGAAATTCTTGATAATATAACTTATGTTCCCACATTAAAAGAGCTCTCACTTTTAGAACAAACCATTGACCCTTATGGTCAAACTACTGATTTAGAAAAATATCAAGCTGATAGAGGTGAAAATGATGATATAATTTTCACACTCAGTATTTCAACACTGATTAAAGAATTTAATTCAACTAATTCAAGATTTATTGAAGCCTCAGAAGGAAAGATTTTTGGTGGATTAAGTATAGAAGAAAATGATGATGATACTGTTAATCAAACTGGAACTTATGCTATCCCAAGTGATCAAGAAAGAGTTGATCAAATATTTTCTAATACGGCATCAACACTACAAAATTTTGCTATAGATACAAATAATGATGGGATTATTGACACTGCAGTAATACTTTTTGCTTTGAAAGCTTCCGATGAAAATAATGACGATATTCAAAAGGCAAAAATCGACCAAATACAAGAATTTATTGATTTACGTGTTAATCCAAAAACTGAAATGACGCAAACTGGACTAGTTGTGGTATTGCATGAAGTTACAGAACGTTTGTATGAAGATTTACTCACTATGCTGCCTATGTCCTTAGGAATAGTACTATCATTAATGATTGTTTTTCACAGAAATTGGTTAGCTATACCTGTTGTACTAGTTCCTATTTTTTGTGCTTTAATTTGGACTCTAGGAATTGTAAATCTATCAGGAGTTGTTCTAACTCCTATGATTGTAGCTGCAGGCCCTATCTTAGTTGGTATTGGAGTTGATTATGGATTACATATTGCAAATCGAATTGTAGAATTTAAAGAGGAGGGAAAAGAAATGCCAAAGGCAACCTATTTGGCATTATTAAGCACAGGAAAAGCAACTCTTCTCTGTGCTTTAACGGATTCAATTGGATTTTCAGCACTTTTTATTTCACCAATTGTACCGATGAGAACTGTCGGTTTTACTATGATTATAGGCGTCATTTGCTCATTCTTCTTGACGGTGAGTATGACGCCTGCAATAATGAAACTGACGAATTATTCAAGACATAAAAGTGGGGGTTGGAAAAAAATTGCTGTTTTTTCAACAAAACAATGGAAAACAATTTTGGTTATAGTTCTACTAGCAACTACATACTCTATTGCAAGAATATCCGTTATGGATCAAGATATGAAAGGTAATGAATCAGCTCCGGATGATGTTGATTCTATTCAGAAATTAAAAGAATATTCTGAAGAATTCGAAGCCGGTCAAACTGGAATTTTGCTTATTAATAATCAAACTGAACGAGAGAAACCAGCAGCTAAAGATTTAGATGTTCTTGATGTAATGAACTGGACTCAGGGTGAAATCAATAACTTATCTGTTCAAAATAGAAATACTAACGAAATCATAAATGTATCTGCTTTTTCAATTGTTGATTTTTTCAAATCTGCTCATTTCACAATAATAATCGAAGATTTAGATGGGGAAGCTTTATTCGAATTTGATGGCAGTTTCTGGGATTTTCTTCATAGCGACTTTTTTGGAGATGATTATGCAGTCCTTGATCTAAATCCATTGTATAATCGAGAGCAATTACGTTCTGATATGATCGATGTATTCTATGACTCATTTACTGATGAAATGAGGGCTATGCTTCTAACTGATGAATATGATAAAGCTCTAATCTATGTTAGTATGCCTTATATCAACATAGATGATACCACTATTTTAGTAAAGGAAATTGATAGGATTTCTGAAATAAGAAATCGGCAAATGTCATTCTATGATGCTCAAATGTCTACACTTACAGGAGGGCCACCTGTAACAATTGCAATTAATCAAGGGATTCAAGAAACTCAATTTGAGACGATTAAACTTAGTTTGATTTTAGTCTTGATATGTATGGTAATAATTTTCTGGTCTCCAAAGTATGGTTTTGTAACATTTCTACCTATCTTACTTGTAATATTGTGGTACCCTGCAACAGTAGATGCAGGAGGCACTAATCTAAATATTTTTACTGCAATGGTAGGTACTATTATCATAGGAATAGGGATTGATAATTCTATTCAAATAACAGAAAGAGTTAGAGAAGAGGGGGCCACTCCTGAAGGCATCGAAAAAGCTGTTGAGAATACAGGCCAGTCAGTTGTAGAAGCTACATTTACTACGATGGGGGGAGTTTTCTCAGGAATTATTATCTCATTTTATAGAACTCAATTTATTGGCTTAAGAAACTTCTTTGCATTGATTATTACATTAGTTCTTTTTTCACTATTGATGGCTGTTTTTGCATTACCAAGTTTCTATCATGCTTTGCATTATATTCAAAATAAATATGCTAAGCAAAATTGGAGAATTAAAACTAAATTCAATTAGATAACATCTCGTTTACTGCCAAAACTGAATTTTTAGCGTATGGTAGCAATCTTTCATCAATATCCTCAGGCTTAGCACCAGGACCTATTATTCCAAAACCAATTGGCTTCATAGAAGCAAGTTGTAAATCTATTAGAGACCTAATTACAACTTGACCCATAACAAATCCATGCTCAGTTTTACCTTTTTCTATTATGCCTAAAACAACAGCACCATCTATTGATTCTCTAAGAAATAAGCGTTTAATCTGTAATGGCATTTCCATAGAGCCTGGAACCCATTTAACCTCCTCAATGATTAAATCATTATCAGAAGCTATAATTCGAGCTTCATCAACCATCTTTTCAATATGTTTTTTATGATAACTACCTGCGACAATTGCTATAGACTTAACCATGGATGGACTCCTTATTCATTTCAAGAATTGTATCTACTGTATTTCGAGTCTGCGTTTCGATTTCAATATTAATTGAATCGCCTACTGATTTGTGTATTAAATTTGTTAATCTTAACGTTTCGGGAATTAAATATACTGTAAATGTATTTTTATTTTTATTTACTTCACCTATTGTAAGACTTATTCCACTAAGTGAAATATAACCTTTAGGAAAAATATATTTTTGTAAACGTGAATCAATGTGTAATGTTAAGATATAATTATTCTCAGGTTCACTTATCTTAATTATAGTTGCAGTATCAAAAACATGACCTGAAATCATATGGCCGCCAATTTCATCTCCTAATTTCATAGATCTTTCGAGATTTACTATGGCTTTTTCTTTAATATTACCAAAGGTCGTAACTTTCAAAGTTTCAATTATCAAATCGAATTCTAAACTATCTTGATTTATCTTAGCTATAGTCAAACAAACGCCATCAACACAAACACTACCCCCTACCTGAATTCCTTCATTGAAATTGAAAGGAGTCTGAACTGTTATTGAGGATAAATTTTCTTTTCGGGCAATCCTAGAAATAATTCCAGTACCTTCTACTATTCCTGTAAAAACCATATTACCTCATTCTGGAACATATTTATTCCTATATATTTTTAATATCTTTGATATTATTTTACGTGAACCTGCTAAATCTTGTTCCATTTCCGGTAATCTAACTACTTTAACTTTGATACCACGTTCAAGTAATTTCTCTTCTAATTCTAATCTAGTGAACAATCGCTGATCATAACCCAGTGCAATTACATCCGGTTTGATTTCATCCACAATTATGTCTAACATATCTCCCGTTCGTCCAATTACAACTCCATCAACTGGCTTAATATGAGAAACTACTTCAGCGCGCATATCGTCAGATAATATGGGCTCACCTTTCATCTTACGAACTGTGTCATCATTTGCAATTATTACTACTAATTCATCCCCATATTCTTTAGCTGCATTCAGAAAATGTGCATGTCCGGAATGGATTATATCAAAAACACCAGTTGCTACGACTTTCATAGGCACACATCTACTATTTGTTGACCCTCTAAAAACAGATATCCCTCTCTTTGGGCCCACCTTTTAGCATCATTTGGTGATAAAGAAGAACCATTATCTCCAACCATTTCGCACCCCAATGCTATTGGATTCATTTTTATTAAATTAAATAAAGCAACAATTAATTCGGTATGCCCTTTACGAGATTTAAGGAGATCTGAATCTGCTATACAAACTGGAAGATGGCCAGGAATACGGAAGTTCTGAGCAAGAATATTTTGACCATTTGATATTTTAGAATTTATTGTATCTTCAAATATTTGTGCAAAGGTTTTAGCAGTCAATGCCCTATCATTATCACTAATGCCTGTAAATGTATTTTTATGATTTAAAAAAACTGAAAAAGATGAACGCTTATCATACGGAAGTGTGTGACTGAGCATGGTTTTCAATATTTCAAATTTATTTTTATTTTTAGTTACTTCTTCATATATCTCTTGAGCAAATGGCAGCCCTAATTCTGTAGAGGCTCTATTCTCCGCTGCTAAAAATATCATACCTCCTCCATTTTTTCTAAGAAAACGAACACTTGAATGAGTAACATATTTAGCCGAAAAGAATATATCTGTTTCACCCTCTCTATTATCCTCATCAAATACTAAAATAGGTTTTCCTTCCCTCAATATATTCACAAGATTTTCTATATTTATCATACTGTCAGCCATTATTCTTCAATTCCTTATTTTGTTTAATTTTAACTGCAGCATTAAATAATTGCGTATATACTCAAAAATGAGTAATCAGTCTAAATCATAGGTTATACAATCAATATGTGCACTAAATTGTGACTTGAGACTGACGTACCTAGTACAAGATAAATCTCCAGGAGCTAGTTTCACAATCATTAAAGAACCAAAATCTCTATTGCAAACTAAAGGATCTTTGTCAGGTGAAGTATAAAGATCATAACCACCCCATTCATGTTTCCATTCTTTGGTAAGGTCATATACTACTAATAATCTACTAGGCTCAGACTCATCCATATGCAATAAAGAATAATCTCCAGGTGAATAAGATATATGATTAGATTCTCTGAATCTTGGTTTAAGGCCAGTTGCTTTTCTCAAAAAAACATTGAAATCAGAAGATTGCCAAAAATCTTCTAATAATGCATTTCCGATTTTACGATGGTAATAGCCTATCTTTTCTTCTGAACTTAACTTAGGTTCAACACTTTTTGGTGCTTCATTGAGAAATTTTGATAGACGAATAAAAGGAATGTCTGCAGAACTAAAAATTCTATTCAAATTAGAAAGAGTTGCAGATTCTAAATAATAAAAATTTATATCAGCCATGATACCACCCCGTAACTGTTAATCTCTGAATATCTTGTAATATTTCACCAACCTGATGCCAAGAATGCTTAGAAACTTCAAACATAATCAAGGAATTGTATTCCGGAATAATACTGTCTATTAACTTCGAATTATTATTATCAACATCAAAAATTTGTAAAGAACCGCCCATTTCTTCCGTTATTTCGGGAGTTAAATGGAGACTATATGCAATTATTCTTTCTTCAACTTGATCATCATGAGGTAGAAGAAAATCCCCTAAACCATAAACGTAGGCTGCCATATCTATACTAGATAGTGATTTGGAACCAAAAGCCTTAGCAACTTTTTTCCTCCACACTTCATCTCCTAAATCATCTCGAAGAATATTAATTGCAGGATGATCTATGTCTGTTAATTCAATACTTGCCCAATAACTAAACAAATCTGATTCCTTAAAATCATATTCTAACCCAGCTAAAGCATCAATTACTAAATCTAATGTACTCTCATCAAGAAAATCCTTTACTATTACATGAGGGTAAGGAAAATCTTTTACTTCAAATATTTTTTCAGTCTTTCGCACTTTCCCTCCTAACCCAGTTTAACATACCTTCAACTGTGCCTAAATGGGTTTCCGTCTGATGAGGGCCATGTGAAGAATGTGTTCTCTTAAGACCTGGCCTTAAATCAAATAATTCACTTAAAATTATATTAGGAGATTTGTCTTCTTTGTATCCTTTTTCGACCACTCGCATCCATAATTGAAATTCTTTCTTGGTTTGCATAAAAACGCCTTCAGCATTGCGAGGTCCAAAATGTGTATAATGAATATAAGCTAACTCTAATTCATCCATTTTCTCAATACTTTCTAAAGCTAAATCATGCCTATAATATCCAGGAGTAACTGGAAATGAACGACCTATCTTTGGATACCAAAGTCCTGCAGAATCGCCAACAAAAGCATCATCACCATAAATCCAAGTTATATGATGTGGTGCATGTCCAGGTGTATGGAGTGCCCTAATTTTATGATTACCAAGAGACAATTCAAAATCATCTTCAGCCGAAATTAATCGTTCTTCAGATATCGGCTTAGGCTTACCATAAAGTTCTGCAATACTGCCTAGAAAATCACAGCTCCCTAACCACCAACGATCAATACTAGAAACATGCTTGTATGCATTAGGGTGTACTATTGATTTAGCATTTTTACAGACCTCCATAAGATGCCCTCCTCCGCCAAAATGATCTAAATGAATATGTGTTGGAATAATATAATCTATATCCTCTGGATTCAAACCCATTTGTTTTATTCCTGCTAAAAGATTATTGTGTGAACTAGCAGGACCTGTTTCAATTATTGAAATCTTTTTGTCCAGAATTACATACACTGATATGAAATTTGATTCGTTATTGGGACATAAATCAAACCAAAATATATTGGAATTATGTTTATTAATTATTGGAGTCACATTATAACAGAAGATAGGGGTTTAAGTGAACCGACGGCCTTATAGTGGGTTGCTGACATGTATACGTCCGTTGAGTTAATGAAATATATAATTGTAACCGGCGGCGTCCTTTCCGGATTAGGTAAAGGAATAACCTCATCTTCTGCAGGTCTATTACTACAATGTGCAGGCTACAAAGTTACTGCAGTTAAAATGGACCCTTATTTGAATGTCGATGCAGGCACAATGAATCCATATGAACATGGTGAGGTTTTCGTTATGAAGGATGGAGCTGAAGTTGATTTGGATCTTGGAAACTATGAGAGGTTTTTACATTGTAATTTAACAAGTGAACATAATATAACTACTGGAAAAGTTTACAAAAAAGTTATAGAAAAAGAGAGACATGGTGACTATCTCGGTCAAACTGTTCAAATAATCCCTCATGTAGTACGAGAAATAGTTGATGGAATGAGAAAAGCCGCTGAAGATTCCAAAGCTGATATTTGTATGGTTGAATTTGGAGGAACTGTAGGAGATATTGAGTCCATGCCATTTATGGAAGCTGGGCGTCTTTTGAGTAGAGAAGAAGGAAAAGAGAATGTAATGTACATTCATACTACTCTTGTTCCTGTTGTAGGTTCGGTTGGTGAACAAAAAACCAAACCAACACAGCATTCGATTAAAGAATTACAAGGACTTGGAATAAGACCTGATATTATTGTTGGAAGAAGTAATGATATGTTGGATGAAGACATTGCTGCAAAAATTGCTTTCTTTGCAGACATACCTAGAGAGGCAGTTATTTCTGCTCCTGATGCGCAATCTATCTATGATGTGCCTTTAATGTTCTTAGAACAAGGATTACATGAATTAATAGAAAAAAGGCTTGGACTAAAGACAAAAAAACCAGATGTTACAAAATGGAAAGATTTTGCAAAACGTGTTTCAAATGGTGGAGATGAAGTCGAAATTGCTTTGATTGGAAAATATACAGCTCTAAAAGATTCATATATTTCGCATAAAGAATCTCTTAGATATGCTGGTGCAGTTCTAGGATGTAGAGTAAAGATTAGGTGGATAGAAGCACCAGATTTAGAAGATAGTGGGACTATCAAAGAACTTGAAGGTGTAAATGGCGTTCTTGTTCCAGGAGGATTTGGAAATAGAGGAGCTGAAGGTAAAATTATGAGTGCTAAATGGGCTCGTGAACAAAATATCCCATATCTTGGTGTTTGTTTTGGATTCCAATTAGCAACAATTGAATTTGCACGTAATGTTTTAGGACTTAAAGGAGCTAATTCTGCTGAACTCGATCCTAAAAGCCCACATCCTGTTGTCAATATACTTCCGGAACAGGAAGGTGTAGATGACATGGGAGCTACTATGAGATTAGGAGATCATGATGTCAATCTTAGTAAAGGAAAAGCCAGATCTCTTTATGGTAAAGATACTATCTCTGAAAGGCATAGACATCGTTATGAAATTAATCCAGAATATATAGATCGAATTGAAGCTAAAGGACTCAAATATACTGGAAGAGATCTTAGCGGTAGAAGAATGGAGATATTAGAACTAGAAAAGCACCCCTATTTTGTAGCCTCCCAATTCCATCCTGAATTTAAATCGAGACCTGATGAACCATCCCCTTTACACTTAGGTTTGGTAAAGGCGGCTTTAACCCATAAAAAAGGATAAAAAACAAGGGCAAGCTTATTAAGCTGTAATTTCTGGCTATATTATGTCAGACGACAATGATAATAATGATGAATTCACCGATTTCAAAGGTAGAGCAGATCCTTCTGAAGAGGGTTTAACAACTTCTGAAATGATTACAGGATTTGGAATGTTGCTTATTTTTGTAGGATTTATATTTGGTTTAATCAGACTTTTAGGACTAAAAAATGGAGAAATACCTGCAGATTATGACAACCATCTTGACCAATTATACCTAAGTTATCTTATCATGTTTGTAGGGATGTTAATAACAAGTTTCTTAGGATTTGGCGGAATGTTCAAAAGAACTATGTCTTCTTTCCTTGGATCTAACGATTAAAAAGTTAGTGATTTATCGAAATTTACTGATATTGTATTGTCATTAAGCTCATAGCTATAAACAAATGTGTGAGTCCCACTACTTTCTGTTGCTGAAGTTAATTTGTAAACTAAAGAATAACCGCGTGACGCAAGAATTGATTCGAACTCTTCTGTAACTATTTCAAAAGAAACTGATAATTCTGTACCAGCCTCTGTATTCAATACTTCATATTCTAAAGCTAATGAAAAACTATTTTCTAAAGAAGTAATGACGGGAGTTATGTCATGTCTTTCACCTTGGTGACTACCTAAATTTACAGAATGAGTAATTGTACTAGTGACTGCAATTAATGTAATTGACATTAAAAGTCCTGAAACCAAAAGAAGTTGTGCTTGATCTCTCATTAATCCACCCTATACCCATACCACAATTGTAAATTTAATTCCCAAAGTTCCTCGTCTGCCCAGACTAATCTAAAAGTTTGTGTTACGGGTCCTGAATCTACAGTCCTATCTACAATAACCTCAGTCTGACTACCGTGAGTTCCTTCTAATCTATATGATAATGAAGAAGAAAGACCCGCATCCAAATATTGTTTTATTGCAGTATAATTATCTGTAGCCAACCACCAAGACAATGTTGAATCATGATGTGCTGCAGCAATAGTTGAATCTACGGGAACCCATTCATCAAGTATTTCAAGAATTTCTAAACCTGTAAAATAAAGATCATTTTCTTCAAAATTATTCGCATCACTTGTAGGAAGAACACTAACTGCAACATTGATTGTAGAAGTAAATAAGGTTGCTACTAACAAAACTTCCAATACATGCATTTGACCTTTGGTATTTTTCATAATAATTAAACTCCAATTAAATCTGTGGAGTGTTTACAGAAGTTGCGATACCCATTATTTCGAAAATAAACCAACCCAAAAAGAGAAGGAATGCTGCTCGACTAAATGCAGAATAGAGTTTACCTGTTGACATGAAACCTGCTGCAAGTCCATTACCTATTCCTTGAACCATGAGGCTGTAAAGGAACATACTTGAAATCCAAACTTCATTCATCTCTCTAATTGTTAAATTACCGATAGACATACTACCACCGCCAGTGGCTGCAGATGAATCAACAATTGCAGGAATAAAAGTGCTAGCAAGAACTAAAATTATACCTAAGTAAACAAAGAATGAAGCATAAATTACAGTTACATAACTGCCTACTTCTTGTCTTCTCTCATTTTCTAAAGCCTTTATTTCTCTAGCATCAAATGATGCTGCCAAAAGAATATCTGAAATTCTTCCTCCAGCTCTATTTGCTTCATCAACCATTCTAACAGCTCTTGTTACAATTGGTGAAGTGACTCTTTCAGTGAACATCTCTAAAACTTCACCAAAAGAAACGCCCCATGAAATTTGTGAAGCCATTTTATTTACTTCATCATTAAGATTACCATACTCGCCTTTAGCCAAAGTCTGAATCGCTACAGTCATACTGAGACCCCCCTTCCAATATTCTGCTAAATCTCTCAAGAAATCAGGAAACTTTTCCTCAACACGAGCTCTAATTGCATCCCGTCTTTTTCCATACCATCCGTAGGGATACATTAATGCAATTAGACCAAATACAATATAATCTATAGCTGAAATTTCAGGATAACTGCGATACCATTGATCTGCAGCCATTTCTTCATCTATACCATTTATGGAAGGATCTTTATCTTTACTCTCATTATTTCTAATTGCAAGCGGTGAACCTAAACCCGTAATCAGTTCATATTTTTCACCATTCTGTGGTTCAGCATATGTATTTCCAAGGGTGAAGGTAAATCTTCCATCATTCAGATTCCAAGGATTGTCAAATTGTTTATCATTATCTGCATCCAACATTGGAGTCCTTTCATCACTCTTAATATCTTCATTGGCAATTGCAAAAAAGAAAATTGCTAATATTACTGAAAAAAATGCAACAAGAGCCGGTCCCCAATCTGCATCCTTATTTCTAACACTTAACCAGCGATCGACCTTCCAATATTCCATCCAACGCCTTTTAACACCAGTACGACGATCTGTGTATACTTTCTTTTGAAGATTTCCTTTAATCGACATTAATCAGTTGAAACCTCCTGACTTAATGAATAAAACAAACCTGAAAAAACCATTTGAATAACTGGAAATCCTCCAAAAACTAAAAGATACATATGTATCTGTTCAAGTTGCATACCAGCACCAGAAACCCAGAAGGTAATAACTGCAATAATCATTGCGAAAATAGGTAATGCTACAGCTACAACAACATAGGCTTCAGAGAATAAAGCCATCTGTTGTAAAACATCTTTAACATGACTTCTATTTTGCTGACCATAATATTCAGCTCTGTTCAAAAAATATAGTTTGAGATTTCCTCCGGCAGTTACAGTTCCGATAATACCCTGAATAAACTCTGCAAATCTCTCAGAAGGTGTCCTATCAACAGCTTCTTTTAATGTAGTTACTAAATCTCGGCCAATAAACTCCATACTATGATAAATCCAAGCAGCTTCATGTGCTATTTCTCCATATATGTCCTCATTTCGGGCAAGGGATTTGAAAGTCATAGAAGGTGTTGCGTTAGCTGCAGCCATTGCTGAAACATAACTGGCTGCAAAAGGTATTTGCTTATCCATATTTTTACCTCGGCTACTTTCCAATAATGCCGGCGTTAACCATTGAACTAGGCCTACCAAACCCGGTAATACTAATAATAATACTACAGCTATAATCATTTCAACAAAAAGTGAAATTGAATAATTTTCTTTTACGCCAGTAAGAGGATCCGGATTTCCATTAGGATCTTCGATAGACTCAATCTGAGGAATCGCAACTCCAAGAAGAAGCAGTGTGACGCCCAAACCAACTAAAAAAGTTAAAACGACTTGCATTACCGATGTTGCTACATAATCTTCTGCTAAAAGTGGAATACGGGCTTTAACTAACTGATTTTTAAGACCAAGAGAATCTTTAGTCAGCATACGGCCTAACCAGCCGAATAAAACTCTACTAAATGTTTCAAAACCCGTCAGAGCCATTTATGCCACCAACGTGGATTGGCTGAACGTTGTACTCTATTGGCTAAATTGGTTTTCAAAGCTACCAATGCTTTAGACTGACGAGTTTCTTCAGCTTCAACGGCTGCCGATCTTTGACTTTCATCACTTTTTTCAATATTCATTGCTGCTTTAGACCGAGCATTCATTTCTGACAATACTCCTTTCAAAATTCTGCGACCTTCAACTTCATTCAGTGATGAAACATCACCAATATCTACTTCTTTGGTCAATGGAACTAATTGTTTCAATGGCACATAATATGCCTGATCTTTAAGTAAATCATTTTGTAATCTTAATTCCATTTTTTCACGCCTAGATTCTTCGTTTGCAATTAATTTAGACCTCTTAGTTGGGTCATCAGTCTGCGAAATTTTTGCATCACTTTTTGCACGAGTAGCTTGTTCTTTGGCTTCACGTGTCTGATATTTTTGCCTTATCTTAGGTGGGAAATCACCAACGTCAACATCTTCATCATCTCGAGATAAGTCCATATCTCTTTCTTCAACTTTGCGGCGACGTTTCTTGCCTCCGACTTGCATATCTTCGTAAACTTGACGCATTACATCTTCAGGATGTACGTAATACTCTGCAACAACGCGTGCGAAGTCCTTGTAATCTCTAATTCCCTTCTTTAAACACCATTCAATAACCAATTGTCTCCTCTTGGTTTCATCCATTATCTCTACACGATTAAGGTTAGCTTTCATCATGATTTTTTCGAAAATATATGACTTGCCGGTAAAAACATATTCGTCAATAGTATTGTCCCATCTGAATGCTTCATTTGTTAACAATTCATGTGAATGTGGATCTATTCCTATAATCTCAACAATTGCCTTATTTCTTCGAACACGTTTGCCTCCGACACGAGTCTGAATCTGAATAGATATTCCATCTAATGCCGGAATTAATACTCTAGGAATTTCAATCGGTTTATTCTCAAGACGGTGTACTAAGCTCTGAATAGAATCTGCGTGGAAAGTTGAATACGTTGTATGTCCTGTTGCCATAGCCTGGAAAAGAACATAAGCTTCGGCCCCTCTAATCTCTCCAACAATTATGTATTCTGGACGTTCACGAAGTGCTGCCCTTAACAAATCATACATATCTACTTCTCCAGCTGCTTTTTCACCTGAGCCGCCAGATTCTCCTCCAAAACCTTGTCGAGTACAACCTGGAATCCAGTTTGGATGAGGTAAATTCAATTCTCTTGTCTCTTCAATACTTACAATTTTATGTTGCCATGGAAGGAAAAGTGAACATGCATTCAAAGATGTTGTTTTACCAGATGCAGTTCCACCGACAAAAAGCATAGACATACCATATTGCATTGCTAACCAAAAGAATGCAATTTGCATTGATGAAAATGTTTTAAATTCAAGTAAATCTACAGGGGTAAAAGGTTCATCTCTAAAACGCCGTATCGTGAAAGTAGAACCTTTTGTCGAGACCTCACGCCCGAGTGTCATAACAATACGTGAACCATCCATTAAAGTTGCATCCAATAATGGTTCTGCAATAGAAATATGTTTTCCACAACGCTGAGCCATACGAATAATATATTGTTCTAATACTAATTCATCTTCCCACATTACATTTGTTCGTAAAGATTCAAATCTTCTATGATAAACAAATATCTCAACGCCAGGACCATCACAAGAAACATCCTCAATATTTGGATCTTTCATCATGGTATCTATTTTACCATAACCAATCAAATCTCTTTCAATATAATAATGGATTTTCTCTCGATTGCTTTTACGTGATTTTAGTCTATAACTGTCTAAAATATCATCCACTGCTTGTTTCAAAAAATCCTCTTGGGTTTCATCAAGCGTTTCACGATTAATATTAAGTGCTCTTTGAAGAACCAACTTAATTGTATCTAAATCTTCTTTTTCCTGTTTTGAAGCCTTAGGTTCAACTACATAATAAAAACGAGAATAATCCCTCTTATCAAACAAAACTCTAACATATGAATAAGGAGGGTAAACAGGATAAGTATCTAACTCTTCGAAATCCTCACCGATTTCAATATCATCCATAACTAAATCATGAATCACGCCTTCTTTTTCAGCAGCTTTACGTTTCTTAGCTTCTGCTTTACGTTGTTTGTTAAGTT
This sequence comes from Methanobacteriota archaeon, assembly GCA_014240255.1. Lineage (GTDB taxonomy): Archaea > Thermoplasmatota > Poseidoniia > MGIII > CG-Epi1 > CG-Epi1. The sequence continues at coordinate 10,583 of JAAZXG010000012.1, read as the reverse complement.
TACGGCGCTGGAGCCAAGAAAGTTTTGACTCATCAATCTGTTCTTCTTGTTCACCGAGTAAACTCGAAGCGTTTTCCATTGTTTCTTTGGCTGCGCTCATTTTTATCATCCGGTGGTTAACTTGACAACCTTTAGATTATCATCATAGTATATGACTATATAAGAAGACGTCGATATCAATGGCAAACCACTTGTAGTCTCTATAGATGTAGCTGGAGACATAGGGAAAGTTACCTCAAATTCTCCACCTCTGGGCTGCATTGTAGTAACTTTAAGTCCGCCAGTAGTTCCATTTACTTTATACTTAATTCCATGATTTATGGATTCTATGCCAGTATTCAACTTAATAACCGGAGAAGAATCAGGATGTTCTCTTACTGTAGTCAGTAAATCCTCAATAGATAGTTGGAAATAAAGTGCTAATTGTTCAGCTTCTTCCTGTGCCGTATTAGCTATATTTCCATTGAGCATAGTAGTAGAAGTTAGCATTATAGATGATAAAATTAAAATTGAAACGGCGATTGTATAAACATAACCAATTAATTCTGAAGCTGCTGAATCATCGTAAGCTAAATTTGACATGTATTGTCCTCTCTAATAATCTAAAGTCAAATGGTGTTGATTGTGAATATTCGACGTCAATTTCTGATGTTGATAATTCATTATTATATACCGTCATTGAATCCTCTTTGGAAAAGTAATTTTGAGTGTACTCAAAATTTTTGTAAGCCACATAATACCTTTCAAAGGCATCTGAACTATCGCCATCAAAAGCTATTCGTAAACTGTAAATATTAAGAGAATTGTCATCTCCTCCTTGATTACGAATATCAAAAACATAATTACCAGCCATTAAAGATTTTATAGAAGAGGACATGTTATAATCTGTTTGATAAAAAGTTAATGAATCATAAGACTCTTGTTTATCTGTTTCTTCACTCATGACCGATCTAGTTAATGGTTGAGAACTGACATAAAATTGACCGCCAGGTTCTTTAGCAGCAATACCTCCATTAAGCATCCTCATTTTGAAAACTCCGGAAACTGACGCATACTTGTAAGATAATGAATCAGTACCATAAATAAAAAATCCACCTACTTGTGTGGAATTTGTAGTGCTTGTATATGTGGCCTTGACGCCGTACTCAAGTGCTGGAAAACCAGAAACATAAGAATCTTTAGAGTCTCCAGTCCATTGTGTCCCATTAGGATAAACTAAGGTAATAGTATAGTTATCTACTGTTTCTAAGTTATCCATTATTGCAAAAGATTCGGAACCGCTTTTGACGCCTACTATTTTAGAATTTGACCAAGGAACGGTAGTATAATAATATCTGATTTCATCTAGATTTGAACGCTGAACAAAAGTACCAGAACTAAAAGAAATGGTTGAAGTACGAGATGCACCCTCGCCTTGAAAAATTACATGATCTAAATCTGCATCAAAATTTAAAAGATTGTTTTGTGCTGACGTGTATATTGCATAGGCCTCATTTTGTTGAATCTGAGGAATGCCCCAAGCCAGCATAGTTCCGGTAACTGTAAGCATAATTGCTAAAATTAAAATTGTACCAATTACGGGACTCACTGCTTCATCGGAATTAGTTAAGGATAGCTGACGCTGCACACGAGCTTATCTAGTAGGGGTTCAAAAAGTATTATGTCACGTTAATGTCGGTTATCTTCTAACCATTTCTCGACATCTATAGCAGCCATACAGCCCATGCCTGCAGCAGTTATCGCTTGCCTATAACGAGTGTCTACTACATCTCCACCAGCAAATACGCCTGGTACACTAGTCATTGTATTTTCTTTCCAAAGAAGGTACCCATTTTCATCAATTTCAAGTTGATTATCCAAGAAAGAAGTCATTGGTTTATGTCCTATGGCAATGAAAGCACCATCGCATGCTAACTTCTCTTCGGCTCCTGTTTCTGTATTTACTAAAAGCGCACCTTCAAAATTACCCTCAGAGCCTAACCATTCTTTTACACTAAAATTAAGTTTCCAAGCAATCTTAGAATTCTCTCTGGCCCTATCGGTCATTATTTGAGATGAACGTAAGCCTTCTCTTCGGTGTACTATGGTTACTTTACTACAAAAGCGCGTCAAGAATGTTGCTTCCTCCATAGCTGAGTCGCCACCACCAATAACAATTACTTCTTTATCTCTAAAAAAGGCTCCATCGCATGTTGCGCATGTTGAAATTCCCCGACCTTTGTGAATATCCTCATTGATGGCATCTAACCAGATTGCCTCAGCTCCTGTCGTAATAATTACAGATTTTGCCAAATGCACTTCCTTACCAACACTTATTTTGAATGGCCTCACTGAAAAATCAACGGAATCGACATTTTTATCTATTATATCACAACCAAAACGAGAAGCTTGCGCCCTTAGCTCAAGCATCATCTCAGGACCTCCGATGCCCTCAGGATATCCGGGGAAATTTTCAATATCACTTGTTAACATTAATTGACCTCCGCTTGCAAAACCAGCAAAAAGAGTAGGATTGAGCATTGCCCGTCCGGCATACAAACCTGCAGTATATCCTGCTGGGCCTGAACCGATTATAATTAAATTCTTAACTTCAGTCATTACCCTCTATTAGAAAGGCTTCTAAATTATTGTGTCTAGATTAGCCATTCCATCGAGATGATATAATGAAACCAGTATGTCCTATCCCATTGTTATCGGGCCTTAAAGCACTAGAACGTGATTGCCAACCTCTTTGTATTATCTCTATTATTTCTATTTCCTTCCAACCTTCTAAAGAATCCATTAATGCTTTAATTTGATTTACTGTTGGAATATAGCATATTAAAAATCCACCAATATGTAGTGATTTCTTCGCCCAATCTACTAATTCCCAAGGATTAGGGAGATCTAAAATAATTGATGAAGCAGATATTGAAGAGATACTGTCATTTAATTCTTCATTACGGAGTTCTACTAAATTTTTCCAAGGACTCATTTTTATATTTCTTTGAGCGATTTTTAGATGTCTTTTATTATTTTCAAACGTAATTACTTTACCATTTGGAGCCACCACTTGAGCAAGTGCAAGTGTCAAAGCTGCTGAACCACTTCCTGCCTCAACGACCGTCTTACCTGTTGAAAGTCCTGATTTATATACAATCCAAGCAATATCTTTAGGTGAGATTATTTGGGGCCCTCGTTTGAGATTTGATTGAAGATCAGGTAAAATATAATCAACAAGCATACATTTTTTACCTAAAAGTTCAAATTCTTTACCAAGCTCATGAGTTAGTAAAACTTGACTTGGAAACCGTCCAAAACCTTTTATTTCTAAAACCTCTAAATCTAAATTAACTAAATGAGCTGAGCTATCAATTATTAGAAGATTCAAATTGCTCATATGAGCAAGCTACGAGCTTAGCCTACCAAAAGCTTAGCATTGCTTAAAGAATATTTCCATTCTGCTGGGATTACATTATTTGAACGATAATATTTTGCTAAACGAAGTATCTTAGCTTCCGTTAAACGCAATGAACGTGTATTGTGAATATCCTTTTTATTAACTTTTAAATGCTCACCTAAACGAACGGCTTTGCGCATAAGATTAGTTAAATCTTCAGGCAATAATGGAGCTAATTCCTTCTCTGCTAAAACTTTAGAAATTGATTTGCCCATGGCTAATTTTACACTTGGTACTGCGTGAGTATCTCTTAAAGCAATACCGATTTGTGAAGTTGAATGTCCTTCGGATGCTAATTCCACTATCTTCTTTTCGACATCCTTAGCTTTAGGTGACCATTTAGGATTCTCTTGTCTAGTCTGAGGACTAGAACCTGAGCGTCCTTTACGTCGTGCATGAATTCTCGCCATTATTATTTATCTCCTATGGAGGTTATGGCGCCAGTCAGCCCGGTATAAAAACATTAGCACATTTATTAGTACTCGTAAGTCCAATACAAGGCTAATTCATCATTAGAATAGATTCTATAAGTAAAATTAGGCATAAATTCATAGTAAGAACTAGAGGTTATCGAAAGCGTAGAAGACTTCCCACTAGAATCAGGCATTCCTAAATTAACAGCAGACAACGAAATGCTATTTTGAATATCAGAATCCATTACTGAACTGTTATTCAAAGTCCATAAATGATCCTCAGTTTTCCAATACATTTCTTTAACTGATATGCGCTCAATTTCCATATCTTCCAAAGAGATAATTCCGGAGGATAATTCGCTAGAGTCGCTCATAGCAACCATATTAGAAAAAGCTGCTAATCTTCTTTCCCTCTTTTGATCATTGGATTCGAGTATCGAATCTTCTAAATTAGCGCCCATCCATTGAGAAGCTGAAATACTACTTTCGCGAATATAGTAACTATAGTATACCTCTTCACGCTCATGTGCATTAACTCTATAGTCGAGATCATAATAGGAGAATGAGGTAACTAAAATCGTAAAAACTGAGAATAAAACAGTCAACCTATTTGGATTATCTTCAAGATTATCTATAAAAAAATCCATCCCTGGCACAATAAATAGCAAAATGCCAAATGTTACTAAATAAGGAATATAAATTAGATCAGATATAACAAAAAAAGAGAGCCCTAAAAAAGTCATTGAAAAGAAATATCCCTGCGAAACACGACCCTCTTGAACCCAGAAAACTATTCCGAGGATAGATATAAAAAGAAAAGGACCTACATTTATCATATAATAAGTTACCAAATTTAATATTGCCGAAAAGATCCCACTTCCACTAAAAAAATAGATGGCAATAATCTCATCATCGGGACTATAGGGTGAGAAATCTAAATATTGTAAATAGAAAAAATATCCCGATAAAAATAATAAAAAACCTAGGACTTGCCTACCTGCTCTTTCTCTATTTGTAGCACTTTCCTGCCAATAATAGCATAAAATAGACATTCCAAATGCAATTAAGATTCCTGGAAACGAAAATAAAGCCATTCGGTGCAATGATGGTAAAATTAAACCCAATAATAACAATAAGGAAAATATGCGAAGAGGATGTCGGCCATATTTTGAATGGGATAATCTAAGAAGTAGCCATATGAAAAATGGCAATAAAGCAATAAAACTAAATCTAAGAGAAATACGCCACATAGAAAATGTCAAAAACCTTGGAGCGAATGAAAAACATAAGGTTGCAAACCATCTACTGCGGTAATTTTCAGTTAATTCGCCTGTTAGCATGAAGAAGCCAAAAGTAGATATTAATGATAATGAAATAGTATGAATTATAATATATTCATAAATAGAAATACCTGTAACTGAAGTAATTGTAGATGCTAATAGTGTTGAACCTAAAGGAGTAGTTCCGGGGAATAAACCATAAAATGAAGTAATATTTTCAGCCCACTCTATTTGCCCATTAAACAATATTGATTTTGCCATAGATATGTAATAAAAATTATCAGTACCTGTAGGTGCCGGAGTTATAGGATATCTAAGTAAAATCGTGAGAAATCCAAGTAAAAACAAACTGCTTTTACTACTCAGTGTTGGATTTTTCATATTGTATCAAATGGAGTAATGTATTAAGCAGATATGCTTGGTAAAAAAAAGGCTTTATTATCGCATATTTTTATATAGCGGAGACTTCCCTCGTAGACCATCTATTCTGAGGGCGTAGTATGGACATACGTAACACCATGAATCACAGTCTGTTTGCATTGCTGATTCTAACAGCACTGATAGCTGGTAAAAGTGTTGATGGATATCCTGCAGGTGGGGCTCAAGAAGGTGCTGGAGAAGAATGGGCTGCAGACGCAATTGAGCATGGATGTTCTTGTCACGCAGACGTTCAAATTAATGAAGGAATGTACAGCTTAGAAGGCATACCTCAAAAATATGTTCCTGAGCAAACATACAATATTTCACTCAAAATAAATGATACCAATGTAATTTCTGAAGAAGGGGCTAATCGGTATGGTGGATTTCTAAGTGAAGTTACCGAAGGTGCTTATCAAAGTAATGAAGATTATTGGATTGGAGATGATGGTTCGTATATTTCCCATAATACAAATAGCAATAATGTTCGTGATTGGACATTCCAATGGACTGCGCCTGCTGAAGGTACCGGAGATGCTGTTTTTACAATGTATTTTAATGTGGTAAACGGAGTAGGGACTAATGGTGATCAATGGTCCTACTTTACAGCAATATCTTTGGGAACGCCTCAAGCAGCATCAGAAGAAGTTTCCATTCATGAACTTGGCGTAGAACTAATGCAGTATTGGATTGGGCTTATTGGACTGGCTGTTGTTTTCTTGTCAATATTTGTCTCTTACATAGTAATTAGAGGAGGGAGTGCCTATTACCGAGGTTAATGAAATTCTAGAAAAAGTCGCCAAAGGTGAACTTACTACGGAAGATGCACAAAAAATATTAGGCACTTATAAAGATGAAGAACTTGGGAAAGAATTACGAAATGTACCAGGGAAAGAACAACTTGAAATTTTTGCAATCGTCCTAATCTTATTATTACTTGAACTTATGTATGACTCATTATTTATTTATGGAATCCTAGAAAATTGGGATCAACAGTTTTTATCATTTACAATTGCTATGGCATTCCTAATTTTAGGACTTATGATTGATTTCTATAGAAGATCATTCATGCCTGATGTGCTAGAAGCTAAAAAACGAAGGAGGAAAGTTATTACAAAACTTGAACGCTAAATATGAATATTACACGTAGAGGATTTTTACAAGGTGCCATTGGTTTAGCTGGTGCCGGAATGACTGGTGCACTAACTGTTCCTGCTTTGAAAACATTGCTACCACCTCCAATTACCAGATGTAATTCCGACGATGCACATGAAACTCTTACTTACAAAAAAGAAGAAGGAAAGTGGTACGAAGATAAAGGTGGAGATATAGCAAAAAAAGAAGATTTTAATCTATGGGATGTCGCTATTGTGAATTGGGCTCCAAAAGAATTAGAAGAAGAATTAGGGAGCTGCGAAATCCAATTAGCCCTTGCAAAAGTACCTTCTGAAAGTGGCATGGAAGGATTAGGAATAAGTGTAGATGGAGGAAATGCAACGATGATGGCTTATCATACTTACAAATGCCCTCATTTATGTTGTAAACCCGTTTTCACAGCTCAAGGAAAGAGTACAATTTCAGGAAACGACTTTGAAAATATGTTCTTATGTCCTTGTCACTTGTCTATGTTTGATCCATTAGATGTGATCAAGAATATAGATGAACAAGGACGTGAAGTTATGGCCGCTAAATTGTTAGAAGGGCCGGCGCCTTATGGGCTTCCAGTAGTTCCTATTGCTGAAAAAGATGGAGGGCTAATTGGCCTAACAACTCACTTAGATTGGCTGAAGTATTGCGGACAAGGATAATCATGAAAATTAATAAAATTATTACTCTAGTTATTGGATGTTTGGCCTTATTTGCATTGCCAGTTAGTGCTGAAACTCCAATTTTAGAAGAATTAATGAGGAAATATACCTTTCCACTAATATTTTTATCGATGGCTGGAGCTGTGTTTGGAGTTGGTTATCTTTACTTCACTGGCTTACTCCCTAGAGTAATATTTGACACATGGGCATGGATTGATGAGAGATTTGCACTACATCGCTATGTTTCTCTAGCAAGAAGAGAATACTACTCTGTAGTTTACACTCTTTTACCTTCTACTGGCCGAACTATTCCTCAATCACATACTGAAAGATACAATGTGAAATCAGTATGGTACTGGTATCCTTTTTACTCATTGGGTGGGCTATCTTTTTTCGCATATATTATTCTTACAATTACGGGAATTTATCTAGGATTTTATTACGTTCCTGATGGAGAATTCATATTAGATGAAAATGGCCACTCTACTTCTGGAGCATATCAATCTATGGAATTAATTATGACGCAAGTCACATTTGGTTATATTATTAGAGCAGTCCACCATTGGTCAGCTCACTTCATGGTTGCCTCAGTATTTCTTCATATGATGAGAGTTTACTTTGTTGGAGCTTATAGAAATCCACGTGAAGTAAATTGGATGTTAGGATCTATTCTATTGATGGTTACTATTTTCTTTGGTTATACTGGATATCTACTACCGTGGGATTCTCTTGGTTATGCGGCTGGATCTATTGGCTTAGAAATGGCAACATCAATACCTGCAATGGGGCCTTTGATGGCTCAAATTGTATTTGGAGGGACCCAATTAACGGGAGATACCGTAACTAGGATGTATTGGTTACATATTTTTGTTCTTCCTCTAGTAGGTACCGTTTTGATTATTATTCACATGGCACTTGTTTGGATACAAGGGGAGGCTGAACCGCACTAATGAGTGAAGATGATGCTGTTGAAATGATTTATGAACATCAAGAAGAACAACTATCTCTTGATACGATAAATAAATTAGAAAATAGAGAAGAACATTCTGTTCTTGAGGCTGATATGGTTAAAGGTGAACCACTTTATCCACATGAGGTAACCAGAGATTCTGTTTTAAGTTTGTATATAATTGCTTTATTCTTCTATTTATCTGCATTTATTCCGCCGCCATTACATGAAGCTGCCGATCCAACTGCAGGTACTGCTTTTCCACCTCCATTACCAGATTGGTATTTGCTATGGGCTTTTGGATGCTTAAAAGTAGCTTGGGATATTCAAATACTAATTCCATTATCTAGCATACCATTCTTAGGACTAAACGACATTCACCTTTTCCTAATGACTGCGAAAGTATGGGGTACTTTGGTACAAGGTATGATTATTGGACTTGTCGTTGCAGTTCCTTTCCTTGATAGGGCTATTGGTGCATTAATTGATCCCCAATATGGAGATGTTATCAATAGAGGTCATGAAAGACGGCCCATTGAAGATCCGGTAAGGGCTGCGATAGGAGTTTATGGAATTGCATTAGTTATAATGCTGTCTGTCTTCTCTGTTAATGCCAATATTGCAATTTATTATCCACAAGTAAATACTGATGTTTTATCACAACTAACTCTTTGGGGACCTATTGGCTGTGCGTTGATTACATATCTTTTCTTAGATCGAAGACGGTCTGAAGGGGCCAAACCATTGACGGATGAAGAACGATTTGATCTTTATGTAGATGGAATAAAGGACCGAAGAATGCAACGTATTTATGAATTTAAACTAAATCGTTGTTATCAATGTGGTCTCTGTGATGATATTTGTCCTGTTAGAGACATGGAAGGAGAAAATGAACTAAACATTATATTTAATACATTCCAAAATGAACATGATGGTGTTGCTATGTGGTCATGTATTACCTGTGGTATGTGTACTGCAGTTTGTCCACAAAATATTGAATATATTGATTATGTATTAGAACAAAGAGCATTGACAACAATGGGAGTAAGCTTATGAGTCGAACAAAACCATATTCAAGAACAATACCGCACCCTCTTTTTGAGAGATTAATCGTAGAAGACGCGATGAATGAAGAAAAAGATTCTTGGAAACCTGAAAGACCACATGAGTATGGATATTTTCCAGGATGTGTAGACTTTATGGATGTCGAAGTCAAATTTACACATCTGAATAAGGGAGATGCAGATCATGCTTCAATTGCTGCTGCATCGATTAAACTATTGAACTATGCCGATATTGACCCCCTAATACTAGACATGAATATATTCAAGTGTTCCGGACATGACCAATTATGGCAAGGTCAGCTGGAAGTATTTGATGCACTTAAAGAACACAATATGAGGCGATTAAAGGAATCGGGGATTAAAATTATAACTTGTTCATGTGCTGAATGTTATCGTACTTTCGCAGTAGATTATGATCTTCCGGGAACTTTGGGAATTAAGGTTGAACATATTACTCAAACTTTACAAGGACGTGGATTGAAATTCAAAGCGCCTGAAGATGTAACGGTAGCATACCATGACCCTTGTCGTCTAGGAAGAATGATGGGTGAATATGAAGCTCCTAGAGATTTAATTCAACTTGTAGATGGTGCTACAATGGTAGAATTAGAGAACAATAAAGAACGAGCTTTGTGCTGTGGCGTTTCCTCAATGATGTATTGTAATGATGCAACAAAAGCTGTGCGTAGAAAGAGATTAGACCAAGGAACGGATGCTGGTATTGATTTGATGCTGGGAGGTTGTCCTAAATGCTATATGCATATGCAATGTATGCTAAATGAAGAGAGAATGAATCCAGATGATGGGCATCATCATGATTATGAAATGATGGATTTAATGCAATTCTTGGTTGCTTGTTTGGAGGAAGAAAATTAGTGACTGAAATCGACAAGAATTTCATGACTACATATGCAAAAGTTGCAACCCACGATGGAGATGATGAACCAATTCAAATTTGGGCTAAAGATTCGGACTCATACGGCGGAATTGGAACTGATAAACTAGGGATATGGGGAAGTGTTGTTGCTGTCGATTTTGATATTTGTGTAGCTGATGGAGCTTGTGTTGATGCTTGTCCGGTCGATGTTTTTGATTGGATTGATACTCCAAATCATCCTGCTTCTGACAAGAAAGCAATCGGGGCTCGAGAGCCAGATTGCATTGTTTGTAGAGCTTGCGAAGAAGTATGTCCTGTAGATGCGATCCTGATTAC
>JAAZXG010000125.1 GCA_014240255.1 Methanobacteriota archaeon | reverse complement strand
ATTAGAAACATATCTTAAAAGCTTAAAATAGTATATAACAAAATGAATAATAAACCTATAGCAGTTGGACTTGTGTTTGGTGTTGGTTTGGCATTGGCTTTAAAGAGTTGGCTGCTTGGAATTATGTTTGGAATAATTTTTTATGTTGCACTTAAAGAAGAAGAGAAGAGAAAAGTGAAATGATTAACCGCGAGAGACTCATAACCCGATGGATAAATACTTGTTGATTTTTTACTAATCTTTATAAGAAATTTGATAATAATAAGATGCTAAAATCGTTCATTTCATATGGATTATCTATCATGCTCCTATCGGCAACATTACATGTCGATCTTGATCATGAACATTACGATGGGTACAGCATATGTGATATTGATTGTGATGATGAAAAACATCATTCTATAAATCACAAATGTGAAAAATGTCTCAATAAGACCAATAGACTAATTGTTCAAGAATTTATTGAGTTATCATTCAATGAATATCGAACAGCACTTTACTC
>JAAZXG010000124.1 GCA_014240255.1 Methanobacteriota archaeon | reverse complement strand
CATGTTGGTGGCGTGACAAATAGATTACCGTCAGCGTCAGCTTCAAAGTTTAATTGTGGTAAAGTGTTAGACGGTGGTGCTTGTAATGATGCAGGTCCTGCGAATGCAGTACCAGTAACAGGATCATACATACTTCCGTGACATGGACATTCACCTCTCATACGTCCTTCTTGTGGCCAGTATTTCCATACACACCAAAGATGAAGACAAATCATACTGTAAGCTCTAAATGATGAAACATCATTTTTATCACCACCAAATTTTTCTGGCAATCTGATGAACTGCCATTTTCTAAATGCTTCTTCGTCTAAAACAGCATCACCTGTTTTTGGATAAGTAATAATTTCAGCATGATTAACAGGAAAAGTGAAAGTGTTGGCTTGAGAACCGTCTGGTAAAATTACCGGTACTCTTTCAGCAGCAGCAGATGATGGATTTGGGAGAAAAGTTCCCCAAGGTACAAATGCAATGGTCATGCTTGCATTACTTCATATGTATTATCA
>JAAZXG010000123.1 GCA_014240255.1 Methanobacteriota archaeon | reverse complement strand
CTAATAATAGGATTTAAATGAGAGAAAAAGAGTTAGAAAAATTAAAAGATTATAAATATGGTTTTACTACTGATATTGAAAATATCAGAGCTCCAAAAGGACTTAATAAAGAAGTAATTCAATTTATATCAAATATTAAACAAGAACCAAAATGGATGCTTGAATGGAGGATGAAAGCATTTAATAGATTGCAAAATTTAAAAGAACCAAATTGGCAAAAACCAAAATATCCTAAAATCGACTATCAAAACTTATATTATTATTCTGCTCCTAAAAGTGCTCAAGACAAACCAAAAAGTCTTGATGAGGTTGATCCTAAACTTTTAGAAACTTATAAAAAACTTGGAATTCCATTACAAGAACAAGCAAGATTAAATGGTATTGCTGTAGATGCAGTATTTGACTCAGTCTCAGTTGCCACAACTTTTAGAGAAGAATTATCTAAGCTAGGAATTATTTTTTGCCCTATATCTGAAGCTATCCAAAACCATCCTGAGTTAGTTAAGAAATATT
>JAAZXG010000122.1:303-514 GCA_014240255.1 Methanobacteriota archaeon | reverse complement strand
GGAGGGATGGACCCTAAAGGTGGCTGTGATGATGGTACAAATGAAGAAATAAAAGCCGCAGTAGAATATATCGTTTCACAGACTCAAAAATAATTATTGGCCCTCCTTCGAAAAAGTGGTCCACCTGATAGTATGGGTAATTGATCCATAGGCACCCCAGCCAACCAACACCCGGCCCATCATTACACAGCAATCCTGTCTGGGCATGAAG
>JAAZXG010000122.1:0-293 GCA_014240255.1 Methanobacteriota archaeon | reverse complement strand
CTGATCCAGATACAGGAGCTGGCGAAGCTTGAGGGATGAGCCACTAACCAAGTCCCCCCTGGGCGCTCGCTTGTACCTCCCCATAAGATACATAAAGTAGTTAGTCGCATTTCTGCCTAGATGCTTCCTCTGGTGGCGCCAACTGTCAGACACCCTCCAGACGTCGCACCAGTCAGATACACTAACTATTATACACCTTGACAACCAACCCAGAACATCGTCGAATATTTGGTAGCAGATTGGTAGGAAAATCTTCCGATTCGTACGGAATCGAGCTGAGTTGAGAGGAATTT
>JAAZXG010000121.1 GCA_014240255.1 Methanobacteriota archaeon | reverse complement strand
GACGTTAAGGTCTTAGATGTGACCTTTGCACCCGGGCAAGGTGACAACATGCATGAGCATGGTGTTATTACTTATTATGGTATCAAGGGTGGAAAATTGCAGAACACACTTCCGGACGGTACCGTAAAAGAGATGGAAGTCCCTGATGGTTTCGTTGGCCATGGTAATACAATAGTCAAACATCAAATGGAAAACGTTGGCAACGACACCGTTCAGGTCATCATCGTAGAACACAAAAAGCTGGCGCCAGTCAAAGAATAATAAGGATATAAACTTTCTACTAACCAAAAGCCCCACATTTGTGGGGTTTTTTGTTTGTTTGATGATGGCTAATTTTAAATATAAAAAATCCACAAATAGAGATAGGAATATTTATAAATGAAAAAGTATCGTGAACTAAAAAATGGCGAAAAAGCTGAAGAATTAGAAGGTTCAATGAAGCTTATAATTAAAACGAAATGTCCCAGAAAATGGATAATCGAAGATTTAGAGACAGGTCAAAAGTATCGTGCAAA
>JAAZXG010000120.1 GCA_014240255.1 Methanobacteriota archaeon | reverse complement strand
TCACCGTTTACAATATGGTGGGTCGACAAGTCAAGACCTTGATTAGCAACCAGCAAACTGCCGGTTACAAATCAGTGCAATGGAATGCTACCAATAATACAGGCCAACCAGTATCAGCAGGAGTTTACCTGTATACGATAGAAGCAGGAGAGTTTAGGCAGACCAGGAAGGTGGTACTGCTAAAGTAAATTTACCCTTTTCACAACATCAAGCCCCGGGAAATTCAATTATGAAACATAAACTATTGCAGGCGTGCATTGTATTCGTTGTTTGTTTTATCACTTTTGCCTATGCAAAAAACAAAAGACCTAATATTCTTTTTATCATGTCTGATGATCATACATCTCAGGCCTGGGGAATCTATGGCGGCATTTTAAAAGATTATGTTAAAACTTCTAATATTCAACGGCTGGCAAATGAAGGATGTGTATTGGAGAATTCTTTTTGCACCAATTCAATTTGTACACCCAGCCGGGCTGCTATTCTGACAGGTCAATACAGCCACATTAACCAGGTT
>JAAZXG010000011.1 GCA_014240255.1 Methanobacteriota archaeon | reverse complement strand
ATCATCATAACAACTTATGTGTAGGTAAACTGTTGCAGTTCCACCTTTAGTCAAAGTAACTTCAGTGTTTGCTAATTTATCACCTTCAGAATCTTTAAAGGCTGTTGACCATGGTGTACCAGTTACCCAATTAGCTTCTAAATATAAATTCATTTTCTTATACCTAGTATCAGTACTTGATAGTGATAAAGTAATAATCGCAGTCTCACCCTCCATAATATCTATAGCAGTTTTATCTGCTGTAATAGATACAGGTGATGATGCACCAACATTACTTACACCCATAGTTGCCAAAAACATAGCCACTACTGCAAAAGCCATAATGACTCGTCTATTATCTGCTTTGGAAAATCCGATTTTACTCATACTTTTTCACCTATATGTTCACTTAAGAACAAATTACTAGGCATATTGGGTAATAAAAAGGCTTCTCATCAATTTAATGAGCCCTTTATGCTTATTAAGTGCTGATTATAATCCAGAAATAGATATGGATATCGAAACGGATACTTTAAATTTTATCAAGATGTTTCAAAGCGAGAAAACTTTTGAATTAGAAAAAAAAGAGGGACGGGTTATTGTTTCGGGAATGGGTGGTTCAGGAATTAGTGGACTTATTGCCTCAGCATTATTTAATACAAGTGGTAATTTGCAGGTTATTCCTTGGACTAACTATGGATTACCTCAATGGGTTAACAAAAATGATCAAGTAATTTGCATATCCTATTCCGGCAATACTGCTGAAACTTTATCTGCAGCAAATAGTGCCATTAAAACTGACTGTAAATTAGAAATCATTACTACTGGGGGCAAGTTAGAAAAATTGGCAATTAAAAATAATTTAAATATAACTAAAATAGAGAGTGGCCATCAACCAAGAGCAGCCCTGCCTCTACTCTTGAAACCACTACTGTACAAAATAGGGATACCTAACTTAGACGAACAAATAAATGAAATTTGTAAGTTACAAATTGATGTTAAAGAAGCTCGAGAAATTGCGGAAAATATTAATGGTAAATTACCTTGTATATATTCTAGCGGATTACTTACTCCAGTTGGTTACAGATGGAGGTGTCAAATAGAAGAAAATGCAAAAGTTTTGGCAATAAATCATGAGATTCCTGAGATGAATCATAATGAAATAGTGGGGTGGACAAATGCTCCAACTAATATAGCAGTTATATTGATAAGAGATAATAGTGAATCGAGAACTATAAAAAATAGAATTGATGCCACTAAGAATATTGCATGGAACTCAAAAAACATAAATATTAATGAAATTTATGCTAAAGGTAAGCATCCACTAACTCGAATTATTAGTATGATTCTTTTAGGAGACCTAGTATCTATTGAATTAGCGAAATTAAATTCAATTGATCCAACTCCAGTTGAAATTATAGAAGATTTAAAAAGGGCACTAGAAGGAAATTAATGAATCTAGAAGAACATTCATTCATACAAGTATTATTTATTGTTTTATGGATTATGATGCCAGCATATCTTTCCAACACTTTTGCAGTAATATCTGGTGGAAGATTCCCCATTGATCAAGGGAAGATACATAGCGATGGAAATAGAATTCTTGGAGATGGTAAAACATGGAGTGGATTAATTGGAGGTACAACTGGTGGAATATTAATCGGATATTTACAAATGAACTATGGCAATTCAATTATAAATACACTAGCAAATACTAATAATTATGATTTTTGGGGTGAAAATCCAATAATTATTATTTCTTTATTAGCTTTTGGTGCATTACTAGGAGATATGACTGCCTCTTTTTTTAAAAGAAGAAGTAAATTGAATAGAGGAGATAAATCACCATTATTAGATATGTTTGATTTTATTGGAATGGCTTTATTTTTAACTCTTTTATTTGATTATGAATGGTTAAAATCATGGATTATAGATGGTTATGCACCTCTTTTTACACTATTGATAGCAACACCAGTCCTGCATCGAAGTGTGAATATAATTGGATATAAACTTGGAATAAAAAACGAGCCTTGGTGATTAATCTGTTTTTCGAATGATTTTTAACTCTTTTCCTATTTTATGAAGCAAAGAAACTTTGGTTCCTTCATAAAAAAGACTAATACTACCTAATTCTGAATGCCAATTACTTGGGTGTGACTTCGAACTCTTTATTACATTAGAACCTAAGTTCTTTACTATTCCAAAAATCTCTTCGACATTTGGTTTTTTTACTGAAATATTTACTGGGACTTTACGACCCTGCGACCTGTTTAAATTAAAATCAAAATATTCGGGATATATTACTATGGCTCTATCTTCAGACATTAATCAGCCATAAGAACTGCATTAACAACACCATGTTGTCCAGGTCTGGAAGTAACTTTAGCGTTACCTTTTTCAGTTCCAATTATTGAACCTTTGGTGATTATGTTCTGCCTAACATAATTAGGATTTGCTGTATTCTCAATAACTGCCAAGATTTTTGAACTATAGCTTTTACCTGACTTAGGATCTGTTACAGAAGCCATATCTGTTTTCAAAAGTCTATCTTTACGGGTACCACCACGTGAACGTGCAACTTTCTTAGTTAAGTCTCCAATTTTAACTTGTTGCAATTCTCTACCTATTTCAGATCTTTTCTTACTACGGTGAGCTGCTAAACGGCCACCGGTAGGCTTGCGTTTGGACTTTCCTTGCCATAATGCCATACTATAGAGTCTGCGTCACAAGAGGATTGTATTTAAGATTTGAGATATATCAATATTTTGTAATGTAGAGGTAAACTTAAATACGAATAACTAAGATTATAGAATATGTCAATAGAAAATATGGCTCAAAAAGCCAAAGAACTTAAAGAAAAAGGTCATGCTAATAGAGAAATTAGTCAAGAAATGCACCTTTCACAGGCCACAGTAGAATGGCTATTGGCAAAACAAGCTACTGATAATTTTGAAGAACAGTTGCCGCCGGATGTAAAAGTAGGATGGAGAACTATAGGTGTGTCTGGTTCTAGAATCAATTCTATTGCAGAAATAATGGCTGATGTTATATTAGAAGAGCAAGAAAAGCAAGGATTTGATTTAGATATGGTGGCTGGATTAACAAATAATGGAATTCCTCTGGCAACAATTATTTCTGATTTATTAGGTATCGATTTTGGAATGATTCGCCCAAGTCGTGAAGGTACTGAAACTAATTATGCTTCTAATTATGCTGGACTTAAAGATAAACACATTGTTCTAGTTGATGATGTAGTTAGTACTGGTTCTACTGCTAAAGAAGCTATAAATTTTATCAAACAGAGCAATGGAAAACCTGTTTTAACTATGGTTTTAATTAATAAGAAGGCTGATGATAAACTAGAAGATGTTCCTCTAAGAGCACTGATAAGAGCAAGACCGGTAAGAAACTAATGCATTGGGCTGACGTAGTCGCAGACAAATTATTGGAGTCTGGAAAAGAACACGTTATTTCATCAGGAATTACACCCTCAGGACCTATACATCTTGGGAGTATGAGAGAGATATTAACTGCTGATGCTGTTGTCAGATCTGTGAATCACAAAGGAGGTAAAGCAAAACTTGTTTATATTGCAGATAATGCCGATCCGCTTCGTAAAGTATACCCTTTTCTAGATAATGAGAAATATGAAGAATTTGTTGGAAGACCATTAGCAGAGATACCGGCACCAAATGGAGAAGATAGTTATGATAACTATTTTCTAAAACCATTTTTTGCTGCACTTGAAACTGTTGGGATTCATCCAGAAGTAGTTGATAATTACCAATATTACAAAGATGGAAAATATAATTCTTGTATTAAGTCTATTATGGAAAATATTACTACGGCAAGAGATATTCTTGAAACTGTATCAGGAAGACAATTACCAAAGGGATGGTTTCCTTGGACATTCAAGGATGATAATGGAGTTTTATGCAATGGCAAATATATTAGCTATGAATGGCCTTATGTAACATTTGAAAACAAAGATGGAATCGAAATCACCAATAATTTGTCAAAAGGCGAAGGTAAATTACCTTGGAGACTGGACTGGCCTTCAAAATGGAAGATTCTAGGAGTAACCTTTGAAGCTTTTGGAAAAGATCATGCTACAAAAGGTGGAAGTTTTGACACTGGAAAACGTATAATTCGAGATATTTTGAACCGTGATGAACCACATCATATTGTATATGAATGGATTAACCTAAAAGGACATGGGGCAATGCATTCATCTACGGGATTAGCAATTTCAGCCGAAGAAATGCTGAGAATGGCGCCACCCGAAGTCATAAGATGGCTAATTATGCAACCCCAGCCAAATAGACATATTGACTTTGACCCTGGTTTAGGATTACTAAATTCGGTGGATAAGTATGACCGACTTGAGAATGATTATTACAAACAAGAGGCCGAAGAAAATTCAGCCAGAGCCTTTGAACTAAGTCAAGTAGAAAATAAAGTAAGAGAAAAAACACAAATACTACCATATCGACATTTAGTCACACTTGTCCAATCAAAAACGGAATATGATGAAATTATTGATACTCTGAAAAGAACCGGTGAAATTCAGGATTTGAATGATTATGAAAATAAACGATTAAAATCTAGAATTGAATGTATCAGAGGTTGGTTAAAAACTCAAGCTCCAGACAATGTTAAATTTAGAATTCAAGAAATACCACCTGATTTAGATTTGGATGATAGTACAGCAAAGAAATTAAATGATATCAAAAATAAAATGCATTCTATTGATTGGAATCCTGATGCGATTCATAATTCATTTTATGAATTGCAAGATAACAACAATACACCTGCAAAGGAATATTTCAAAATAATGTACCTAATAATTCTTGGAAAGGAAAGAGGACCAAGACTTGGATTCTTTTTAGCAACCATGGAAAAAGATTTTATTATTGAAAGATTAGGCCATTATCTGAATCCATAACTGTATTAATCACCCATTTGTAAACACCTGTGAATCAATTAGTAGAATGTGTTCCGAATTTTTCAGAAGGCAGAGACCAGTCTGTAATAACCCAAATTACTCAAGCCATTAAAACTGTTTCAGGGATTGAAATACTTGATGTTGATATGGGTGCAGACACTAATCGAACTGTTGTAACCATAATTGGATCTCCTGACGATATTTCAGAAGCTGCATTTCAAGCAGTTAAGAAAGCTTCAGAAGTTATAGATATGAGCAAACATCAAGGCGCTCATCCTCGAATGGGAGCAACAGATGTTTGTCCATTCATACCAGTTTCAAACATAACTATGGATGAATGTATTGAAATTGCAAGAAAAACGGGTAAAAGAATTGGTGAAGAACTTGAAATACCTGTATATCTTTACGAAAAAGCAGCCAGTAATAAAGAAAGGATTAATCTGGCTACTGTCAGGGCTGGCGAATATGAGGGCTTTAAAGAAAAAATAGAAGAACCTGATTGGAAACCAGATTATGGGGGTGCTAAATTTAATGAAAAATCTGGAGCTACAGCTGTTGGAGCTAGGGAATTTTTAATTGCATATAACATAAATCTAAACACAAATGATAGAACATATGCTAATGAAATAGCTTATGAAATTCGAGAAAGGGGAAGATGGAAGCGTACTGGAAATATAAGTCCATTTTACTATAAAGGTGAAGTAGTATATTTTGAAAAAAATAAATATCCTGATGGAAATAGTGATTTTATTGCCCCTAATTTTGAAAAATTATATGAATATTACTCAAAAAATTATGGTAAAGACCTAAGAGAAAGATATACCTCATTAGGGCTAAATCCTGATGATTTGATTGGAAAACCAGTCTATAAAGATGGCCGATTCACAAATATTAAAGGTCTTGGATGGGTTATACCTGAATACAATCGTGCACAAATTAGTATGAATCTTACTAATTATAAAATATCTTCAATTCACGAGGTCTATGATGCAGTGTGTGAAGAAGCTGAAAAAAGAGGAATTAGAGTTACAGGATCAGAAATAGTCGGACTTATTCCTTATGATGCTATGAAACAGGCTGCTGAACACTACCTTTCAAAAATGCATAAATCTCCAGGATTACCTATTCCTGACCTAATGAATATTGCCATTCAAAGTCTTGGATTGAACGACGTGAGTGATTTTAACCCCAAGGACAAGGTGTTAGGTATGCCTAACGTAAAGGGTGAATTAGCAAATCGTATTACTTTTGATTTTATTGATGAAGTCTCAAGAGACTCTGCAGCTCCAGGTGGTGGTTCCGTGGCTGCTTTATCTGGTGCACTAGGTGCTGCATTGGGTACCATGGTAGCTAATCTCAGTATTAGTAAATCTGGATTTGAAAAACAAAAGACAACGCTAACCAATATTGCACAAAAAGGTCAAGACATCAAAGATAAATTAATTCATGCAATTGATGAAGACACTAGCGCATTTGATCAAGTAATTAAAGCCATGAGGATGCCAAAGGACACTGATAATGAAAAAATGGCCAGAGATATTGAAATGCAGAAAGGATATCAAATTGCAACCTTGGTTCCATTAAACACAGTTAAGAATTGCAAAGAAGCATTGGAAATCTGCTATGATATTTCAAAAATAATGGATGATGGAATGGCTAGTGATGTTGGATCTGGAGCTTGGATGGCAAATGCAGGAGCGATATCTGCAGCATATAATGTTCGAATTAATCTCAAAAGTATAAAGGATATCTCTTTTTGTGATAAAACTAATAAGGAACTTAATAAATTATTAAGTGAAAGTGATATTTTATTAAGGAAAATATCTAAGATTGTCGAAGAAACTTTCTAACCTTTTAAGAAGTATTTAAAAATAAAGTAAACTGTACCTAATGCAATAATAATTAACATTGCAGAATCAAGAAAGTTGCCACTGACCTGAGGGGCAGTATCTGAAAGTTCTGAAGAATCCAAGAATTTATTAGGATCTAACGGAAAGGCATCGGAATTATCACCATATCCATCGCCATCACTATCTATCCATTCATTAGGATTGTTGGGAAAAGGTTCTAAGCGATCACAATAGCCATCTTGGTCTGTATCATTCCAACCCCTTGAATTATCAGGACAAATATCCGAATTATCGCCATAGCCATCTCCATCGGAATCTATTGTTTCATTCGAATCTAGAGGAAACGCATCTAATGAATCACTTACGTTATCTGAATCGGTATCATCACTATTTGGATCAGTACCTATGTACAATTCAAAATTATCTCCTAAACTATCACCATCACTATCTAATGTTTCATTAAAATCTAAAGGAAACACATCTGAATTGTCGCCTACGCCATCTCCATCAGTGTCATTCCATTCCAAGGAATCTAACGGAAATGCATCACCAGTTTGATTTTCTCTAAAACCGGTAGTTTTATTCTCTTGGAATGAATAATAATCTGTATGATTATCTCCATCTGTATCTGCATTTACTGGCGAAGTATTAAATTCAAAAACCTCATTATAATCTGTAATACTATCTCCATCTGTATCTGAATTTGTAATATCTGTAATATATCCATCTAAACCGTAATAAGCTTCTTCAATATCCGTTAAACCATCATTATCTGTATCATTATCAGTTGGATTACTATATCTTATGCCATCATCTAACCTAAAATAAAGATAATTATTTCCAAATCCTAGAGGACTGCCGAAAATATAACTTATCTCATTAGAAGTGAATGCTCGATTCCAAATAGCAATATTATCTATTGTTCCATTTAGATATTCTCCATTTTGACCACGGCAAAAATAATTGTAACTTGTTGCTGTCTTTATTGAGGGGTTATCTATACTTTCTTCAGAAACTAAGGTTCCGTTGACATACAATCTAAGAACTTCATTTGTCTCACTATAAGTCGCTGCTAAATGATACCAAACTCCAAGTTTAGCCTCAACGCTATCGTTTGTGATTGGTGAAATATAATATTTATTCCCTGAATAAACTTTAAACTCAAAGAAACCTTCTGTATTGATACCCAGCCAAGTTCTCCCATCCGCTACAGTACCTACTACTGTTGAAAAATCATTACTAATATTATTTATTTTAACCCAAGACTGAACAGTATATTCATTAAAGTTGGAATCACTAATTGAATCAAATCTTACAGCATCATCTATTCCATCGCAATTAACTCCTTTCTTAAACTTGGCTAATTCCCTTGTAGCACCATTCAGTATAATAGCAATATCAGAATTAGGAATCATATTTGACGCGCTTGTAGAACTAGTTCCATCAAACTTCCAATATCCTTTAATTAAAGACTTATCATATGAAAAAATACTATTCTCTATTTTTCGATTGTCATATTCAAGAATATTGGAAAGACTATCATTATCAAAATCCTCGTTAGAATCTGCAGCGAGAGGATTTAAACCCCAATAAAATTCCCAGCCATCTGGAAGTCCGTCGCCGTCAGAATCTGAATTACGAGGGTCAGTACCTGCTAAATATTCCATAGTATTGGTAAACTTCTGTGACTCTGACGTGTCCGTAACACAAACCTCTTCATTCCCCACGGTAATAATTTTGACCAGATAACCATCACAATCAGTATCTAGGGAACCATCAACCTGCAGCATGGGATCAAAACCATTAGCTAACTCATAAGGATCCGGCATGGTGTCATTATCACTATCTGATTTAGTAGGATCACTATATTTCGAACCTAAATCAAAGGCATTTATCTCCTGATAATCGCCAATGGTATCATTGTCAGTATCTGTACTTGTAGGATTTGTGAAATATTCATTCACTTCTTCACCATCAAGAAGATTATCTCCATCTGTATCATTATTATTAGGATCTGTAACATATGTTCCATTGAAACCTTCATACATATCTCTTAATCCATCTCTATCACTATCTAAATGCTTAGGATCTGTCTTATGGTAATTTCCATTACGGTCATTCCAACCATAAAACTCATCACCATCTAATAATCCATCACCATCAAAATCAGGATTATTGATTCCAGTACCTAGTACATGATCTATATAATTTGGTAATCCATCGCCATCGTCATCAGGTTCCATGGTACCGTACATAGTCATACTCCAATTATGAAAATACCGATCAGAAGCACCTCCATTTACAGTATCATTTACTTTAAGTTTCCATTCACCAAACGTATTTTCTCCCCAATGAGCTACTGAAGTAAAAACCCAATCATGATAATGGTCACCAAGATCCTGATTATTTTCTCTAACTAATTCTGAAACAATACCATTTGGTGATTCCAGAAATAAATTTAAATCTCCACGAGTACCATGCGTAATATTAACTAAAATTTCCACGGATTCAATATTTATGCTTTGATCTATAGTAAAATTTGAAGTTATACCTTCATTATTATTATCCAATATATATCCATCGGCACTATTACTGTTAGTACCATTAACTTCAATTTTATCTGTAGTAATACTAATCTCATTTCCAATAGTTGTCCAAGTTTTAGCAAGATTAACTGAAGCTGTTGCATCAACTAAGCCATAACCATAAGCATGATTGTACCAATTACCCGACTCTGTTAGAAACCAACCTATATGATTTGTATCTATCTTTCTCGAAGACTGGACTAGAATATGTTGTACATCTCTCCATGTCAAGTTTGAATTAGCTTCTAGCATAAGTGCTATGACACCTGCAACCATAGGAGCTGAAGATGAAGTCCCTTCCATACTGAAAGTATAATCTGTAGTATCATTCCCTTCACTTCCAGATATATCTGTTGTTAACACACTAGATTGATTATCTAAATCTTGACCATTTGAAAGAGCTGAAACGAGTAAATTCGAACCTGGTTCTGAATATGTAGTCTGTTCGCCTTTCCAATTAATAGCTCCTACCGCAATAGTGTATCTACTATTTGCATAACCATCCTTATTTGAATTATCCCTATTGGCTAAACCATTGCCGTTTGCCCAAACATAAATCGCACCACGGTTCTCTCTTCCTTGTGATATACCAGCTTCAATAGCTGCCAATGTTAGTGTACTCATTCTTCCTAAAATATTACCATCATCAGCAGGCCCCCAACTGTTGACATAAATATCTACCAAGTCTAGACGATGACTTAGAGAGTCTGCTTCTAAATTATCAGTCCTTTCACAATCACCTCCAACCAATCTAATACCTATAATGCTTGAATTATATGCAACACCTGCAATTCCAATTTCATTATCTCCTTTTCCAGCCGCAATACCCGATACTGCAGTCCCGTGCCAATCAACCTTACCATCCCCATCAGAATCTGAAGGCATAACATCATTATCATCGTCACAATAATCATAGCTGTCTGCATTTAGGAAATTTGGCGATAAATCAGGATTATTGTAATCAACACCATCATCAATAACTCCAATTACAACTCCATTTCCTGTAAATTCATTCCATGTATTTTGGATATTAAGATCAATGCCCTGAGTCCCATTATTTTGACCATTATTATCAAGATACCATTGATCTCCGGATTCATAATAGAAATCATTCGGCTCGTATCTATTACTAAATTGCTTTTCAACTATTGGATAAAATAACCATATGTAACCTGAAGACTGGTGATTAAGTAGATATCTTTTTGCTAAATCTCCTGTTTGAAACTCAACTATCCAAGTTCCACTTAAAATACTAAATTCATTGTAATCCACTATCTTTTTCACATCAAAAATATTAGTAATTGGGTAATTACAATAGGGATTGTTAAGAACAACGACCCATTCTTTAGCTAAATATATCTGAGAAGAAGTATATTCTTGTAAGTTAGATTCTCTGCGAAATGAAGATTTAACATTTTTAGAAAATGTAGAAGAACCACACTCAGAACTATCCATTTCTAATTCTAAACTACTAAATTGTGAAGTTTCGATACTACTACTTGTATCTACAAAACTTATTGCGATTGTGCTCAGAAGAAGTAAAGCTACAAAATAAGCCTTCATACTCTTGTAGAGGGGGGGCGTTCTAAAAACTTTCAGAACTGAAGATTAGAATATTCTTTTAATGATTCAGGATTTACTAAAGCATCCATATTCTTAATTTCTCTTCCAAGAATAGTTGATAAAATGGCTTTTTCTACTTTTTTACCACTAATTGTATAAGGAATATCTGTAACTTCAAATATATACTTTGGAACATGCCTAGGTGTATTTTTCAAACGTATTAATGCTTTAATCTTATCACTTAACTTTGAATCTAAACAAATGCCCTCATTTAATTTAATACATAAAACTACATCTATGTCACCGGCATTAGGCCTTCCAACAACAATTGCATCTCTTATTTCGGGTATATTTTCAACTGAGCGATATATTTCTGCAGTACCTATACGCACACCGCCAGGATTAAGAGTCGTGTCACTGCGTCCAGATATTATGGCCCCACCACTCTCTGTAATTTTCACATAATCTCCATGAGTCCAAACATTATCAAATTCTTCAAAGTAGGCTGAATGGTATTTTCGATTATTCTCATCATTCCAGAATTTTATAGGCATTGAAGGAAAGGGTTTTACACAAACTAATTCACCACTTTCTTCTATTATTGATTCACCAGCTTCGTTCCAAGATTGAACATCCATGCCCAACTGTGCACATTGGATCTCTCCTCTATATACTGGTAAAATTGGTGAACCAGCTAAGAAGCATCCAATAATATCAGTACCACCCGATATTGATGATAATTGTATATTTGAATTTATATTATCATAAACCCAATCATATTGTTCTGGAACTAAAGGCGCTCCTGTTGACAATACTGATTTTAAATTAGATAAATCTGAAATCTCCTTAGGAACCAAACCCCCCTTACTGCAAGCTGAAAGAAATTTAGGACTTGTACCAAAATGTGTTATTTTAGTTCTCTCGGCCACATCCCATAAACTGCCTAAAGTAGGATAGCTGGGACTTCCATCATATAATACAATTGTACCTCCAGAAGCCAATGCTGAGACTAACCAATTCCACATCATCCATCCACATGTAGTGAACCAAAAAAGTCTATCTTTTCCAGCTTGGATATCACACTGTAATTGATGCTCTTTCAAATGCTGAATGAGTGTGCCTCCTGCTCCATGCACAATGGATTTTGGAGGACCAGTTGTTCCAGATGAATACATTATGTATAGTGGATGATCAAAAGGTACCTGAACAAAATTAGGAGTTAATGAATTATTTGACAATAAATCATTGTAGGAAATTACAGAATCATGATTCAAACTACAACTAACATCTACAAAATCAATACATATAATATTTTGAATACTATCTATATTACCAATGACTCCATTAATTTTTTCATCTAATGAAAAAAGCTTACCGTTGTAACTATATCCATTCGATACGATTAAAATTGAAGGTTCAACTTGCCCAAATCGATCAATTACACCTTGGGAACCAAAATCTGGAGAACAAGAAGTCCAAATAGCTCCACAAGCTGATGTTGCCAACATCAAAACAATTGATTCAACACAATTAGGCACAAATGCAGCAACGCGACTACCTTTCTTGACACCCAGCTTTTCCAAACCCGTTTGAGCTTTAGAAACTGCAATATTAAGATCTCTAAACGTGAACTTTTGATCTTGCCTATTTTCTCCAGTACTTATTATGGCAACTTGGTCAGAGTTACCTGACAATAAATTTTGAGCATAATTTAATTCAGACCCAATAAACCATTGAGCTCCAGGCATTACTGGATTAGACAAAACTGAATCATATTTCTTAGAATATATTATACCTGAAAATTCCCAGAATTCAGACCAAAAAGCTTCTAAATTAGCTATAGACCATTTGTGTAAATCAAAATATGATTTGAAATCTATTGGTAATTTATTCATAAAATTCGTAATTAATGCAGAATTCTTTCTTTCATCGGAAGGATTCCACAACATTTGTGACATTGTCATGACAAATACAAGGCAGTTAAATAGATTAGAGTAATAATATAAGAATACAATACTTTTATTAATTCTTTTTTGAAGGCACTATATGGAAAGTTTAGGAATATGAGGGAAAAAGATTATTTTAAAGGAAAAAGAATTGTTATCTCAGGTGGCAGTAGAGGAATAGGGCTTTCAATTGCTAAAGAATTAGCGAAAGAAGGTGCAAGTATTGCTATTTTAGCTAAAACTGCAGAACCGCACCCAAAACTTCCAGGAACCATTTTTACAGCCGCTGAAGAAATTGAACTATCTGGCGGTAAAGCATTACCAATCATAACCGACATTAGACATGAGGATCAAATTAAAAGTGCAGTTGAAAGAACAGTAGAAGAATTTGGAGGTATTGATATTGTAATCAACAATGCGAGTGCGATATCACTTACACCGACAATATATACTGAAATGAAACGTTTTGACCTAATGTTTTCAGTAAATGTTAGAGGTACTTTTCTACTTACAAAGGAATGCATTCCTCATTTAGTAAAAGGTGATAATCCACATATTCTTAGCTTGTCACCACCACTGGATATGAATCCTAAGTGGTTTGCTCCAACACTGGCTTACACTATGTCTAAGTTTGGAATGAGTCAATGTATTCTCGGGTTATCTGAAGAATTAAAGAGCGATGGAGTTGCAGCTAATGCACTATGGCCTCACTCAGTCATTGCTACAGCAGCTATAGGCAATATTGTGATGGGAGAAGAGGCATTTCCCCATTGCCGTAAACCTCAAATTTTAGCTGATGCCGCAAGAATAATACTATCTAAAGAATCTAAAATACATACTGGAAATTTTCATATTGATGATGTACTTTTAACAAATGAAGGAACTACTGATTTTAGCATATATCGAATGGATCCATCAAAACAATTATGGAAAGATTTCTTTGTACCTGAAAACACACCTCAAGTTGAACCTTTACTTGATATAATGAATTGATTAGAGCATTCCAGCTTTCTGAATAATCATTAACTGTTCTGTAGATAACTTTTCGCCTGATAAGAATTTAGTAAATAATTCTTCAGCACTAGCAGCACTAGCTCTTTGGTCAGCTGAACTTCCAGATCTTCCTTGAGAAGCAGTCATTCTGTCTATTTCTTGCATACCTCTTAAGTATTCAATATATTCATTGTGAACTTCATCAGCTTTTTCCTTAGCCTTAACGAATTGTTTTTGAGCAGCATCAGCTTTTCTACGCGTTTGACGATTCAATCTAAGTGAATCCTTCATTGTATGGTGAGCTGCTTGGGCTTCTTGTCGAGATTTCTGCATCTTTTTACCCAATTCTCTACGCTTATTCTCAGATTCTCTAAAAGTATCTCGTGCATCTAAAACTTCAGTATCAGTTTCAATTAATTCATCATGCTGTTTAATTTTATTTTGTAAAGAAGAAATTTCATCAACTAAAGCTCTCTCCTTATCTGTAGTTAGAGGTGTTGTCATCTGTTTAAGCTCTAATTCTTGTATTTGCTTACGTAACTTAGATACGGGAGGTAAATTACGTCCTGAAAATCTTTGACGTTTGAGTTTCAGAAATTCATCTTTAAGAGTGTTAGCCTGATTAGTTATTTCGCGTCGTTCATCTCTTATCTCACCAACTTCAACATTCAGTCCATTTCTACGATCTCTATGAACATGAACCTTATCCATATGTTCCTTCGCTTTAAGATTTAAATCATTTCGCTCAGAAGCATGAGATTGTGATTTTAAATTCAATTCATCACGCTTAACTCTAAGTTCTTCAGCTTGTTTATGATATTCTTTTCTGAGATCTTTAAGTTCAACCCTAGAAAGTCCATCTAATTTATCAAATGAAACTAAGGGTTCTTTAGTTTCAGCAACATTATCAGCGCTATCTTCATCTACTTTTTCATTGGAGGCTTGTAATCTTTCTATAAGATCAGATTTTTTTCCAGATAAAGGTAGACCTAATTCTTTCAATAATTCCTTTAACTTAGCAACTGTTAAATCATTGTAATTAGTGGCTGATTCTGCAGAGTTTTCACTAATATTAGAAGGTTTTTCACCTTCGATGACTGCAGTGGCTTGGGTTTCCTGCTCAGAATCCATTGAACTTAATATGGGTGATTAAACCCATGTCAACCTCAACCGAAAAGTGCACCAAGTCCGGATACTGCGTCTTCTTCGCTTACTTCTTCTTCTTCTTCTTCTTCTTCAGCTGGGGCCTCTTCTGAAGATGCTGCTGCAGCTGGTGCGGCGCCTGCAGCTGGTGCGGCGACAGCGGCTGTAGCCATTGCTTCCTCAATATCGACTCCTTCTAGAGAAGCTACAAGAGCCTCTGCTCTTGATTTATCTGCCTTGACGCCTGCGGCCTTCAAGACTTTCTCGACGCTTTTTGCGTCAACTTTGGTTCCTGCTGAGTGCAGTAACATTGCAGTATAGACGTATTCCATTTTTTTTGCCTCCTTTGTATTATCCGAATAAAGCTCCAAGTCCTGAGCCAACATCTTCTTCAGATGCTTCCTCTTCCTCTTCTTCTTCCTCATCCTGAGATGATTCTGCTTTCTCTTCCGCTGGTGCTTGTGCTACTGCTGCAGATGCAGCATTGCCTAGCAATTCTTTCAGCTCATCATCAACACCATCACCCGACTTACCTGCGACACCAAGCATTGCGCCATGTGCCTTGGAAAGTAGAGCCTTGATTGTTGACTCTGAAGGATATGCCGTAGACATTGCGACACCCAAAGCATCTGTATGTGCCTTGGACAGCAATGATGGCATAACTGATCCAGTGAAATACCGTGTATTGAATGCTAGATTGAATGCTTGTGCTGTAGCAGACTGAACGCTGCCACGGAACTCATCCATATCAATGTTCAATACATCTGATAGATAGAATGTCTGTCCATCAAATGCACCTACTAATTGCATTCCTACGGTTATCGGATAAACTTCAAGTTTTGTAAGTGCTGAAGCAACTTCAGGACTAATAATATCGCCTTCAGCTACAGCTGTATGTTTTTTTCTAATAACAATTTTTCCTTTCTCAATTGCTGCAGGAAAACCTGCATTTTGGAAATCTCCTACGATAGGACCTGCTGGGAAAGGTGTTGGCCCTTTTTCAATTACAATATTATATGGAGCAACTTCACCACCCTTAGCTGGTGCTTGTGTTTGTGATTCCAATAACATTTGAAATATTTTAAAAGGATTTTCAGTAGAGGCCAAGAGTGCAAACTGACTCTGTCCAAAAACATCGGATACTTGTTCTACTCCTTTTTTGTTTTTAGAAGCATCTGTAAGTGCTAGTTTCAAAAGGCGATTACGAGACATTCTCAACTTTACACCAAGATCTCTCAATGAAGATCGCATAGACAACATTTGTCTTGCGCCAATGCCTGAAACATCAACTAAACCAACAACATCTGAACCTTCAATAAATTCTTGAATTTGAGAAACTTCTTTACGTTTCCAATCAGCTACAAAAGCTTCTGGCTTCATCCTAATCTCACCGCCTTGCCCATTGTAGTTTTAACCCATACTGAAGCTATATTGTCTGTACCTCTATCCAAATTAGACTCTATACGTTTCATTACAGTTTCCATATTTTCAGCTAACTGATCTTTAGACATTGAAACATTACCTATAGGTACATGGAATGTTGGACGATCCTTAGAACGTACCGGAACTAAATTTGTTAAACTCTTAATAATTCTCTCAATATCTGCTTGAGGTGGAATTGGACGAGGCATTTTACCTCTTGGACCTAGAACTACACCTAGGCTCTTACCTATTGTAGCCATTAATCCGGTTTCGGCTACGAAAAAATCAAATTTGTCTGCCAACTTACGAGCTGCTCTTTTGTTTTCAGAAAGCTCTTCAATTTGCTCTGGTGAAATTACTGTATCTACTACCTTCTTAGAAATTACCGCCATTTCACCCTGGGCAAATACTCCTACTCTAGCTGGTCTACCTCTACCATGTGGAAGAGAGACTTCGGCACTAATTCTTTTTTGAGGGTTTTGTAAGTCTACGTCTCGAAGATTAACTGCAATTTCTACAGTCTCTACGAACTTGCGTTCTTTGTCTGTTTCGAGAGCATCCTCGATAGCTTGATTTATCCTGTTTGATGCGATGATTTCACCTCCGTAGTAAAGCGAGATTACATCTCTGCTACGGTATCCTGTCCGAAACAGGTGCATATATAAAATTATTCAAAATAGTTTTATGAGATTTTTATAAATAGAGGTTTGAAATATTAAGCAAGGGAATCGACGTGATAGAAGCAAGAAATGTAATTAAAAAATATGGGTCTGTAACGGCACTCGATGATTTCTCTGTCGAAATACCAAAAGGGAAAATAGGTATTCTAGGGCCAAATGGAGCTGGGAAGAGTACATTTGTTAAAATTGCTTTAGGATTAATTACTGCTAATTCCGGAAATGTTACCGTTTTAGGCGAAAACTTAGATAAAAATTCAATAGATATACGGAGAAAAATAGGATATATGCCTGAACATGATTGTATACCTAATCACTTGTCTGGTGTTGAATTCTTGATTGAAATGGGATTAGTAAGCGGAATGGATACTCCAAGTGCTACTCAACGTACTCACGAAATTTTAGGCCATCTTCAAATGGGCGAAGAGAAATATAGGAAAATTGAAGAATACTCTGGAGGAATGCGTCAAAAAATAAAATTAGCTCAAGGATTAATTCACGGTCCTGAAATTATTTTTCTTGACGAACCAACCTCGGGACTTGATCCAAAAGCTAGACATGAAATGCTAGATACAATTAATGGTTTAACAAAAGTAAGTAACACAAATGTATTACTTAGTACACATATTCTTCAAGACGTAGAAACTGTTTGTGATTATGTTATTATCGTAAATAACGGTAAATTGCAAATGAAAGAAAGTGTAAAAGAATTAATGAAAAAACAAAATGACTTCATCCAAGTAAGGCTTGGAGGCGACATAGATGGTTTCGCAAATATCTTAAAAAATAAGAAAATCAATTTGCTAAGTGACGGGAGAACTTTACGAGTGCCATATCTAAATGAAGACACTTTCCAACAAATTATTGATGCTGCTGTGGAAAGTAAGTGCCAGTTATATGAAATGGAAAGGAGTAAAGTTACTATGGACAATGTTTACTTGGAGGTTATTGAATGAAAGAAGAGGCCCAAGTAAGCGAAAAGTTTACAAGATATGATGCAGAATTAACCACAAGAACTAGAATAGTAATTGGTATGGGTTTACGAGGATTTTCTAATCTAATTAAATTTAATAAGAAAAGTAGTTGGAATTTAGCCCTTGTCTTTTTAATTTATTTATGGTCAATGGTATTTTTTGTATTAATGGCTAGCGACAATAATTCATATCCTTGTGAAGAAATGGGAACTGATTTCAAATATTGTCAACCTATTGCATACTACGGTGATATGGGACTAGGAGGTGTTAGACTATTTCTAGTCACATTAGCTGCAATTGCCAGTGGTGGCTTGATAGCGAATGATATGAATGATAAATCATTACATCTCTATCTTTCCAGACCAATAAGTCGATTAGACTATCTTATTGCCCGATTTATACCTATATTTTTGTTACTGATATTTGTGACTGTTTTACCTAACATAATAACATTTATCACTCAATGGTCTAGTGCAGGTTTAGAATTTATTTGGATAAAAAATCACAAATGGTTAATATTTGATATTATAATCCAAGGTATATTTTACTCTGCATCTTATTCAATTATCGGTTTAACTTTCTCAACATTAATTAATAGAGAATACAGAGCTGCTGGAGCATTCTTTCTGTTTGTTTACGGAACAAACATAATTGTAGAAATTTTTCACTTATTTGTTGAAGATGATCGTGTACTATTATTTTCGATTGCACATTTATTAGACATTGTTAGCTTTGAGATTTTTGGAGCCGAATACTATTTCACTTCTGCAGGCCAACTAAAAGGCATTGAACTCTCAAATCTTGAAATATTTGGAACCTTGACTTTGGTCATTGGAGGATGTGGACTTTTTGTTAATTGGATGATTTCACAAATGGAGGCAAACAAATGAGCGAAGTCATTCTTGAAAATGTCACTAAAAATTATGGGAAAGTACAAGGCATCTCTGATATTTCCGTAGAAATTAAACCTGGTTTAACTGGCATTCTAGGCCCTAATGGAGCTGGAAAGTCTACTATGATGAAAATAATTTTAGGATTATCAAGACCTTCAATAGGGCGTGTAAGTGTTATGGGAAACAACCCTTTTACTAGCTGGGAACAAAGATGTAAAATTGGATTTGTGCCTGAATATGACTGTTTTTATGAGCACATGTCGGGGCTTGATTATGTTTCATATTTCTTGCAAATGCACAATAATAGTCTTGAAAAGTCTAATGAAATGGCAAAAAAATCCTTAAGTGAATTAGGCCTAGAAGAGGCAATGGATAGAAAAATAAGAACCTATTCCAGAGGTATGCGCCAGAAAACTAAAATTGCAAGAGCTTCAGTTTTCAATCCAGATATTTATGTTTTAGATGAACCATTTCAAGGTGCAGATCCAACTACAAGACACCTGTTAATGATGAAAATGAAAGAATGGGCAAGCGAAGGAAAAACTATAATGATCTCAAGCCATATTCTTCATGACATAGAAAATTTAACTGACCAGATTATATTAATAAATAATGGAAGAATGCTAGCTTCAGGTAATCGACATGAGATTCGTAATCTAATGAATAATATTCCAAGGCAAGTTCATGTTACACCTATTGATAACAAAAATTTAAGAAAATTAGCTAAAAGAATGATGGATGAATCATGGGTAAGAGCTACAAGAATTGATAATGATGAACTAATAATCGAAACTGATAGTTCCGAAACTTTCTATTTAGAGTTACCAAGAATTGTCAAGAAGGAAAAAATAAAAATAAAAAATATCAATTCTAAAGATGATTCTTTAGATTCTCTTTATACCAAATTAGTGGGAGGCGCCCAATGGAAATAAAGGATATTTTAAATCGATCAACAAATTTGGGAAGGCCTATCATAAAAGACGCCATTTTACGATTATTAATGAATAAATTGACTTGGATTCTTATACTAATTTTATTACTTCCACCTATATTGGGATTATGGGCTTATACAAATGAACAAGATGAGCGCCAAGTTCAAGAACTAAATGGAGATAAAATATATTATTATGACACTAATGCTGAAAGTGATTTAATCGGATCGCCAATACATGAAAATGTACGTGAAACCTTTATTGAGATCTCAAATGTTTTCTTAATTAAATTTATAGGAGTACTGATGGCTATAATGTTCGCCTCAGAATTAATTAATGAGGAATTCAATAAGAAAACTATTCAAATTTTAAGGACAACGCCAATAAGGCCGCTTGAAATTATACTCTATCGATATATTGCAGGCGTGGTTTGCATGTTTAGTATTCTCGCTGTCACAAGCTTAATTTATTATGTAGTGACAATGATGAATGCAGGACTTTATGGAATTAAAGAAGAATGGGATGTATTATTTTTAGTAATTAAATTATTGTTACTTGAATCTATAGCCTATATTGGAATTTTTATATTAATTTCAGTACATTTTGATAGACCTTTCTTTTTGGGAATAATATACTGGATGTTATGGGAAATGATAGTATCTGGTGGGAATTATCAACAAATCACAGTAAGCCATTATCTAAATTCAATTCTATTCAAAGGACTTGAAAATATGAATTGGGATGTTATAACAGAAGATTTTGGACTAATAAAGTCTGCTGGGAACGAAACTATAGATTTAGTTACAGAACCTTTTACTGCTGCTATGATTATAGCAATTTTAGCTTTGGTTACAATAGGAATAAGTGCCAGAGGAATAGAAAGAAGACAATTCTAAAGTTTTATTAAAAGGGGAAAATAGGAGCGACGCTTATGGCTAAAAGAGATTACTACGAAATTTTGGACGTCCCTAAAGATTCTGATGAAAGAACAATAAAGAAAGCTTATCGTAAATTAGCAAGAAAACATCATCCCGACGCTAGTGATGAAAGTCCAGAAATTGCTGAAAAAAAATTCAAAGAAGTTTCAGAAGCCTATGAGGTTTTAGCAGATAAAGAAAAGCGAGAGAGGTATGATCAATATGGACACAAAGGTGTTGATTTTGGAGGTGGAGGATTCTCATGGGACCAATTTAGTCATGGAGGAGATGTCTCTGATTTATTTGGTCAACTTTTCGGAGGCGGCCAAAGAGGAGGTGGTGGCATGGGTGATGTTTTTTCACAACTTTTTGGTGGAGGTCAAAGAAGACCTGACAATCGTGGTGATGACCTAAGATATGATATTACTCTTACACTAGAAGAAGCTTACAAGGGAATCGAAAAAGAGGTAGAAATCCCAAGAAATGGAAATTGTAAAAAATGCTCAGGATCTGGAGCTGCTGATGGAGGATCTGCAAAAACTTGCGGAACATGTGGAGGTCAGGGTATTGTTAGAAGAATGAAGCAAAGAAGTTTCATGCAAACTATCACTACTGATAATTGTTCGGACTGTAGAGGAACTGGAAAAATAATTGATAAACCTTGTAGAGATTGTAAAGGTTCGGGAATAGTAGCCATTAAGAAAAAAATCAAGTTAAGAATTCCGCCTGGTGCAGACGATGGATTTAGACTTCGAATGCGTGGTCAGGGAGGTGCTGGACCAAATAATGGACAAAAAGGTGATCTTTACATTATTGTTAATGTAAAAAAACATGAGCTGTTCCAAAGACAAGAAAATGAAATAATATTGGATCTTGAAATTACGCCCGCACAAGCAGTTATTGGAGATAGCATGCGAGTACCTACTTTATCTGGAAATGTCAAATTGAAAATACCTTCTGGAACACAATCAGGAGATATTCTAAGATTGAAAGGAAAAGGTATGCCTGATATTACCAGGCCTAGTATGAAGGGAAGTCAGCACGTAAGGGTAAATGTTAAAGTACCTAAACCTAATAGTAAGACAAGGAAGTTATGGGAAGAACTAAAAAAATTAGATTCAGAAAAACCTTCCTTTTTGGATAGAATGAGGAATACATTTGGCTGAAGACGAAGATATTGAACAAAATAGTGAAGAATACCGCAAATGGAGAAGTGGTAACGATAATGACAAATATGCTTCATCAAAAACTCCTACTGAATCAGGATCTAAAAGTGGGAGCTATTCAATACCAGAAGCTGATGATGAATATGCACTTCCTGGCGAAGAGGACAGTGGTAGTGGTGGATCGTGGCTTGATGGTGATTTAAATTGGCCGTTAATTATTGTGGTATTTGTTGTTTTTGCAATAGTTGCTTCTGCAATGACTGCTCTTATGTTAAGTTCGGGTGAATCTGACACAAAAGCATCAGAATGGCCTGAAACTGAAGGAACTATCATCGAGCAAACCAATAGTAAAATGTTCATTGGTGGTGAATCTTGCGAGGATGAAAATGACGATGGATGGGAAGATGATTGGGAATGCTGGAAAGAATTTGTTTTTGATATAGAATTGACAACTCAATATTCCGTGGATAACGAGACATACCATATTACTGAATATGTCGTGTTTTGGGAAAACTACAGGGTTGATGAACTTAAAGAAGATGGGGGAGAGAATGAAGAACGATTATTCGAAAACTTCACAGATTACTGGAACGAAGAAGCAGTTAATGGTAGTATTTCACTTAATTCAACAATAAGTTTAATTTATAATCCTGAAAGTCCAAAAGAGGCATATAGTGAATTTGTTGAACAGCCTGGAGATCCAACGGGATTCATTGGATACTTTTTCATGTGTTGTGGAGTAATGTTATGTCTTCCTATCGTTATTGTTGGAGTTGTAATTGGTTGGGCTAAAAATGCAACTACAGGAGGATATCATGATAATCGTATGGGACGCTGGGGTCGTTTCGGAGGAGGTTACTTTGGGAACAACCGCCATCATCAAGGAGGTTCTAAGCGAAGACATACACCCACCAGAAGAAGTGGAGGTGGCGGAAGTCGGAGCGGTGGAGGCCGAAGTGGCGGTGGAAGCCGAAGACGTTAGATGAAAATAGAAATTGATTCAGATATAACTAAAGCAAAAACTATTCCTTCAAAATTTTATCATAGTCCTAAAATTTACAGAAAACTAAAGAAATTATTCGACCGAAGTTGGCAATTTATTGGTGATACTAACTTATTGAAAAAGAATAATACACATCCCGGAATTTTGTTGGAAGGAATGGTAGATGAACCATATATTCTAACAAAAGATAAGGATAATATTAGATGTTTATCTAATGTCTGTACTCATCGTGGAAATATTGTTTGTAATGACTCATGTAATACTAAAACTTTGGTATGTGGATACCATGGTAGACAGTTTGAAATCAATGGAAAGATGAAATTCATGCCAGAATTTGATAACGTTACTAATTTTCCAAATAAGAATGATGATTTACCCCAAATTGAGATGGAATTCTGGGAGAATTTGATATTTGTTACTAATGAAAAAAAATGTGATCTTTCGGAACTTATTAGGCCAATGACTGAAAGATTAGATTGGTTACCTGTTGGTGAATTCAAATACAAACCTGAACTATTTAGAACATACAAAGTTAGTGCAAATTGGGCTCTTTATTGTGATAATTATTTGGAAGGTTTTCACATACCATTTGTCCACAAAGATCTGAATAAAGAATTGGAATACGAAAACTATTTTACGCAAGGTATTGAAAATACAATTTTACAAATTGGTATTGGTAAAGATGGGGAGAACACTTTCGATTTACCCGAAAACCATCAAGATTACGGTAAGAATGTGGCTGCATACTATTTCTTTTTGTTCCCAAATATGATGTTTAATTTTTACCCTTGGGGATTATCTATAAACATAGTAAAACCAAAATCTCCAGAATATACCGAAATAGAATATTTCACTTATGTTTGGAAAGAGGAATTAATAGGAAAAGGGGCTGGTGGTGATTTGGATAAAGTAGAACTCGAAGATGGAGAAATAGTTGAATCTGTACAGAAGGGAGTAAAATCAAATTCTTATGATAGAGGCAGATATTCTCCCAAAAGAGAAATTGGCGTCCATCACTTTCATTCATTGTTACAAAAATATTACAAATAAGATTGTCTACTAATTTTCGGAAATTGATATATAATCGGAAGTTTTAGTTGAGTTATGAGTCGTAAAGATGTTGACGGTTTCGTAATGGCTGCAAAAGAGAGGTACGGGCTTGAGAAAAGAATTGTGAGATTAGAACTGTTTATGAAATACCTTTTACAAAGCGAAGTATCTCTGAAGAAATATAACGAGTGGCTAGAAAGCAAAGGTTATGAAATACGTAGATGACCTATCAGCGACGACGAAACATCCTAAATTCCATTAGTCTATCAAAAAAATGAATAGATCCGGGATACTTCTTTGGCATCCTTAACCTAAGAAATGGAAGTGTTCCAATACTTCTTCCAATACCTGATATTATAAAAATAATGAAAATAGCACGCCAAGTGTAATCTGAATGGTCAATCAGACTAAAATCCATTAATCTATCAATTATGTAAATTGAACCTGAAAAATCTTCTATGTGGCTCGCAATGTATCCTCCACTCAATGCTCCAATGAAAGTAGTTATTCCCGTCCTAGTGTTATAATAACTGAAGTAAGCTGCTCTTTCCTTGTTCGGTGCAAGATCCAAGACCATCGCATTAGAGGTTATCAAGAATGCACTGAAACAAGGACCAAAAATAACAACTTGTAATGCAATCATGACTCGGATATCTGGGAAAAAAGCATAGATGAATGGTAAAATCGCAAATCCGATTCGACTCATTATTAAGACAGGTAATGGTCCAACCCGATCAACCAATCTGCCTATTATCGGCTGAAATGCCATCTCAGATATAGCCCCTATCACACTAAAAGTAACGAGAACCATGTTGTCTAC
The DNA here is from genome assembly GCA_014240255.1 of Methanobacteriota archaeon. GTDB lineage: Archaea > Thermoplasmatota > Poseidoniia > MGIII > CG-Epi1 > CG-Epi1. The sequence continues at coordinate 5,896 of JAAZXG010000011.1, read as the reverse complement.
CTCTAGAACTTTTATTAGTATTATAGCAAATAGTGGCCAGATTAAAGACATATTCAATGTGTAAAATGATTGAGCTCTAACATAACTTTTAAAAGTATCTGAATACTCTTTTTTTGCTGCTTCTGTAAGAATCAAATCAGGGGTTTTGGTAGGATCTCGATATGGTACCCTAATTAGAATTAGGCCTCCAAGAAAAGTCGCAAATGCTGCTAAAACAAATAATGGCCTAAAAGAATCTGGGGAATCTGATTCATAACGAGATATGACATAAATGGCAATTAACGATCCAATAAGACCCATGAGACCGCCTATGACGTGAAATCTGCTCAGAGTACTACCTCTTCTGGATGGAGCCATCCAATCACCCTGAAGCGCTGACCAAGTTGGTATGATAATCGAGTATGCAATAGAATATACTATCACAAGAAATATCATTTCGTTTGGATTCTGAACTTTCGACATAAAGTAAAGCGCTAAAGATGCTAAAATCGAGCCTGCGATAATCCAATACGTTCTTATTGATTTTTTATCTGAAATCCAGCCCCAAAAATATTGAAGTGAGTATGGAAGGAGATTCATCAGAGAATTCATCCATGCAATCTGCTCAAAAGACGCCCCTAATCTAACTGCAAAATAACTAAGGTAAGGCTGTGCAGTATCCTGAGCAAATGAATTGGTAGCGTGATATGCATACAATTCTGTTGGAGGATTAATCTCTTCCTTATCTTCGCCAGAGCTCACTAAAATCTGAGGCAAGACTCAGGGATATAACATTAAGCGTATCTATTATTATCCCAGCACTAATTTATATAATAGAAAGTATTTTTTGTAATAAAAAAATGGAAATAATCATGCCCAAAATAAACAGAATTATAGGAGTGTATCATGCAGACGGTGGAGTACTAGGTGAATTGAAGTACATGACTGGGAAATTATTTGGTAAAACACACTGTGCACTATGCGATATTACCCATGGTAGAACTGGGAAAAAAGATGCTTGGAAACAATGTGAAGAGAACTTAGGCATACCTATAAAATTTGTACATTTGAATGAAAGAGAATCTAAATTGAAGGAGTACACTCAAAATATTACACCTTGTATTGTAGGAAAAACTAACACAGGATACGTATTATTGGTAGATAATGGAAAATTAAAAAAATGTAAAGGAAATGTTAAAGAACTTGAAAGTTTATTATTAGATAGTCTGAAATAGCATACAATAGGCTGTGAATAAGTGAAAGAAAAAGAGGAATCTCGTCTTCAGGATTTTTTAGATAAACCTGAGAGAGCTCTTTGGAGCATTGCACTCCCTGTTATGGCTGGAATGGCAATACAAACTATGTATTCAATAGTAGATATGCTATTCATTGGACAATTAGGTGGAGATTCAATTACTGCTGTTGCCTTCAATATGCCCCTTTATTTTTTCGTTATGGGAATAACTTTTGGCATAGGTACTGGATTAACATCCTCAATTTCAAGAGCAATTGGTGCTGAGAATAAAAAAAAGGCAGATAATGCTGCTAATCACGGATTATTACTTGGCTTATTTTTGGGAATATCTCTTACAGTCTTTGGATTAATATTGGGCAAGAAAGTTCTCTCAACATTAGGAGCTCCTGATGAAATGCTTGAAGAATCATGGGACTACCTAAGAGTTACATGCTATGGTATGACTTTCATTGTTTTTGCCATTGTATTTAGATCCATACTTGCTGGTGAAGGCGATATGAAATTCCCCGTAATGGTTGCAGTTATAGGAACTATTTTGAATCTTATATTGGATCCTATTTTCATTTTTAACTTAGATAAATATGGTGGATTTGGACTGGGTATGGGTGTAGAAGGGGCTGCACTTGCTAGCGTAGTATCGCAAACTATCGTCTTTTCAATTTTTGTATATATGTTATTCTGGAAAGATCATGCTTACATAAGTTTTGATCTGAAAAATTTTAGTTTTTCTCCTGAATTAATGAAAGAAATATTATGGGTAGGGATACCATCATCTGTTTCAATGATTATAATGTCTTTTGGACAAGGTGTCTTCAATTATATTTTAGTAGATGGATATGGCCCCGATGCTGTCGCAGCTTACACCATCTCAGGTAGATTAGATATGCTAATGTTTCTACCTATTATGGGTATTGCAACCGGGCTTGTAACAACTGTTGGAATGTTTACTGGGGCAAAACGAATGGACAAAGTTAGAAGCATTATTATTTATGGAATTAGCCGAGCATTTGTCATTGTAGCTTTAGCTTCATCACTCATTTTTATCTCAGCACCATACATTATGGGCTTATTCACAGAAGATCCGATTATTGAGGAAATAGGCATAGGTGCACTAAGAACTCTTTGCTTTGCATACCCCTTTGTAGGTATAGCAATGCCATGTGGCCGAATAATGCAAGGATTAGGACAGGGGTTACCAGTATTAGTTATTACTGCATTAAGAGTTTTACTAATCTCAGCACCACTAGCATATTACTTTGCAAACAATGGATATGATATCATATGGATTTGGTATTCTATAGCCATTTCAATTGGTGTATCTGCAATTGTTGGACCACTGTGGGTTTGGAGAACTATTAACTCGATGGAAAATAATACTGAAGTAATACCTGAATAATACCATAGTAATATATACTGACATTCTGAGGTTAAATTATGCCTAAGATTAGTTTAGACATGCCAGAGCATATAATCAAAGACCTAAAACTTCATGTTGGCGATGACAAAAAATATGTCAGTTTAGCAGATGCAATTAGAACTGCTTGTCGAAGATTATTAGATCAATTAGATGCAATTGATGAAAGACATGGAAGAATAAAGAATAAATGATTGATAAAGTAGACCAGAAAAGCGAAGAATATCTTAAATGGAAAGACGGATCAGTTCCAATAGAGCAACCTCAAAAAGAACAAATTGAATCAGAACAAATCATAGAAGAATTACCTGAACCCAAAAGGAAAAAAATATTTTTTTTGGATTGGTTTTTTGGAATTGAAACATACAAGGGGCAAATGAAAATGATGTATTATTTATTTTCATTTTTATTCTATTACTTTTTTTGTTTCATAATGGTTTATTATCTTGAACAAATACCGGAGCTCGATACTTTCTCAGTTATTTATCTTCTACTTTTAACTTTAGTAGTTTCAATAATACTACCCTTCTTTTTACTTGTGATGGGTTTTACTCTTAGCGGAGGAGTATTCATTGGAATGTTTGTTGGTATTTTTTCTTGGATTTTTGGAATCTGTGGTAGATTTTTATACAAAATATTTGGATTTGATATGGAAATACTATTTCCGGAATTTATTGGTAAGAAAGGAGAAATAAGAAAGCATAATATTTTGGGCAAATATTCATCTTATCCATATTCAGCTACAATAAACAAAATGGGATTGCCTGGGGACAATATGCTATACAAAAATAGATTTTCAGTTAGATCAGATGAAGAATTGGAATTGGGGATGAAAGTAGAAATAATTAAGCATGAAAAGAGGAGCCTTACTTCTCTAGTAAAAAATCATCCTACTTTTCTTGTAAGACCAATTGACGAAGAAATTAGGAGTAAGATGGAGGAAACAATAAATGATTGAAGAAACAATAAAGAAAATTTTGTTAGAAATCGAGAAAGAGAGTGCCATTGATAGCAATGGAGAATTAAGAGAAGGGTTGAGAAACACACCAAAGAGGGTTGTTGAATCTTGGAAAGAGTTGTATTCAGGGTACAATCAGGATCCTAAGGAGACATTGAATGCTACATTCAATGGTGAGGGTTATGATGGAATTGTTCTCTTAAAAGATATTGATTTCTATTCTACATGCGAACACCATATGCTCTCGTTTCAAGGTGCAGCTCACGTGGCCTATATTCCAACAGACAGAATTGTAGGTATATCAAAATTAGCAAGAATTGTAGAGATTTATGCAAGAAGATTACAGAACCAAGAAAGAATTACAACACAAGTAGCAGATGCTTTGGAAAAGCACTTGAAACCTTTAGGTGCAGCCATTATAATCGAAGCAAAGCACGAATGCATGGGTTGTAGAGGAATAAAGAAGAGTAACGCTACTATGACTACATCAGCTATGCGCGGTGTATTTTTTGACAAAGCAGAAGCTAGATCAGAACTTATGGATTTAATAAAAAATTAAAATGGTACAAAACAAAAGTTATCCGATAGTAGAAATATTCAATTCCGTCCAAGGCGAAGGATACCATACAGGTACCCCTTCAATTTTCATCAGGTTTGGAGGTTGTAACCTCCAATGTTCATGGTGCGACACCGATTTTAGTAAATTTGACAAGAAAACTATTCCGGAAATAATGGAAATTTTGGGTCAGTGGACAACTAAACGAATTATTTACACAGGAGGCGAACCAGCATTACAGAAGCTTCGTCCTTTATCAGATGAATTACATTCAAAAGGTTATGATATCGCAATTGAAACTAATGGGACGATTGAATTAGAAGAAGGATTGGTGGATTGGATTTGTGTAAGTCCAAAAGATATGCTTTATCCTGAATTCAGTATCAAACAAAGAAAAGGTAATGAACTCAAAGTTGTATACACGGGACAAGATTTATCGATGTATGACAATTTGAAGGAAGGTTTCGAAAATTTATTTCTCCAACCTTGTTATGATGAATCCAAAGACGCTGGAACAAATGGTAAAACTTTCCACGGTACTTTTGAGAGAGTAATGCAAAATCCAGGTTGGAATTTGTCGTTACAGACACACAAATGGATGGGGGTCGATTAATGGCCAAACAGGCAGTCATGGCATTCTCAGGTGGAATGGACTCTACAGGGCTTCTAATGCACCTTATAGCTAATGATTACACTGTTCACACACTATCCTATGATTACGGACAGAAACATAAGATAGAATTGGACAGAGCCAAGGCAAACATCCAATATTTAGCAAACAACAATATTCTGGTTCCACACAAGATTGTTGACTTACAATCTGCCATGTCTGTTTTCCATTCGGCATTAACTACTGAAAATTATGAAATTCCAGAAGGCCATTATGAAGAAGAACAGATGAAGCAAACCGTTGTGCCAAATAGAAATGCAATTTTTGCTTCAATTCTTTACGGCTATGCACTTTCGATTGCTTTGAAAGAAGACCAAGAAATTAAGATAGCATTGGGAGTTCATTCTGGTGATCATGCAATTTATCCAGATTGCAGACCTGAATTCTACGAAGCCTTAGAGAAAGCATTTCAAGTTGGCAACTGGGATAGCGACAAAGTTTCGTTTTACTTGCCATATATTGATGGCGACAAAGAATCTATTTTGAGAGATGCCGAACAATCTCTGAATAAATTAGAACTTGATTTTGATACCGTATTTTCTAACACAAATACTAGCTATAATCCAGATGAACAAGGAAGAAGTAGTGGTACTAGCGGAGCAGACGTTGAACGAATCCTAGCATTTCATGCTATAGGAAAAGTTGATCCGGTAACTTACGTCAAACCGTGGCCCCAAGTCTTAGAAGATGCTATCAACATAGAAAATAAACATAAGGAGAAAATATGAGCGAGAGATACACATCTACCAAAACTTACCGCAATTTACCATGCGCCCACCGTCAATGGAGACATGAAGGTCACTGTGCCTACGTACATGGTTATTCCAGAGAATATACATTTCATTTTGATGCTAAATCAATGGATAAGCACGGCTGGGTAGTTGGTTTTGGAGATTTGAAAGAACTCGGTAAATATTTGATTGAGATGTATGATCATACAATGTTAATTTCGGAGGATGATCCTGAACTAGATACTTTCAAAGGATTACATGAAAAAGGGCTTTGTGATTTACGAATCGTTCCTGAAACAAGTTTAGAGGGTAGTGCCAAGACTGCATTAGAGA
>JAAZXG010000119.1 GCA_014240255.1 Methanobacteriota archaeon | reverse complement strand
AGCCCGAGAATTCAGGCTGTATATGGACTTTGATATTCTGACGGGTCCATTATCAGCCTGAGAACTCTCCTGTGTATAAATGGTAGACAATGTGTGCATTCGTGAAGTAAATTGGATATTTACAAATGTAAAAAACAATTCTAAATCCACTGGCAGTGTTGTTTTCTCACTTACATTCGTCCATCCTGTCTTAATAGAATGGTTTGTGACATCAACTGACAGTTTATTTTCATTTAGATATAGCTTTGCAAGCTAAGGTTTGAAACTGTTCGTTTAAAAGAATATGGGTGCATGTATCGGGGAAAACAACAACGCCAATAGATTCAGAATTAATTTTTACATTAGAAAATATCCACTTGAAGTCCGTCACGAGAGGGAAATGTACACACATTAAGTCAAACTGCATGTATGCACGCGTGCACACATAGTCTACCACTTCTACGCATAATAGTTCTCAGGCTGTAATGGACCCGTCAGAATCGTCAAAGTCCATATACAGCCTGAATTCTCGGGCTAA
>JAAZXG010000118.1 GCA_014240255.1 Methanobacteriota archaeon | reverse complement strand
TATTGTTTAAACATAACATAAAAAATCTAGATGATTTACAAAAAATTCCTACTCATAAATTAGGTGAAATTGATAAAATTGGTTCAACCGTTGCAAATAACATAAAAGCTGAATTAAAGAAAGTTAGATATTGATTGAATTAATTATTCCTACAATAATTTCATGCATAATTGCATTTTTTGTAGTATATTTCAGTACTCCACCATTAATCAAATTTTTGCTAAAAAAGAATTATACTGTAAAAGATATGAACAAAAAAGAAAATGTAATGGTTGCACGACCTGGCGGTCTATCGATTATTGTTGGAATGGAATTATCATTAATTATTTTGTATATATTTTTTCCAATCTCTGAAATTCTTGCTGTTATCCTGACAACATTCTTTGCATTTATTGTTGGAATTATAGATGATAAAAAAACTATGGGTGGTTGGTTTAAACCTCTTGCACTAGCATTTTGCGCAACACCAATACTTTTGTTAGGTGCATATGATTCAAATCTCGATTTTCCACTGTTTG
>JAAZXG010000117.1 GCA_014240255.1 Methanobacteriota archaeon | reverse complement strand
ATACCAAGAAATAGGTAGAAACGCTTGGTTCGGATTAAGTTATTCCTTCTAGAAAAAGTTATTAACTTTTGTTGAAAAACTAATCTTCTTTTTGTTGTAGAAAAACCTCTTTTTTGCCATTGTAAATTTGTATATTTGTATGACTTTAAAATAAGATAAAAATTACATTAAAATATGAGTGAAGAAAACAAGAATCAGGACTACAGTGCTGATAATATTCAGGTACTTGAAGGTTTAGAAGCTGTGAGAAAAAGACCAGCCATGTATATTGGTGATATCGGTCAGAAAGGCTTACACCATTTGGTCTATGAAGTTGTAGATAATTCCATTGATGAGGCTCTTGCAGGACACTGTTCTCACATTGATGTATTTATCAATGAGGATAATTCAATTACAGTTACTGATAACGGAAGAGGTATTCCGACAGGTATGCACGAAAAAGAAGGGAAGTCTGCATTAGAGGTTGTAATGACAGTCTTGCATGCTGGAGGTAAATTTGATAAAGGTTCCTATAAGGTTTCTG
>JAAZXG010000116.1:309-527 GCA_014240255.1 Methanobacteriota archaeon | reverse complement strand
AGAAATGTCAACAACAATGGTTTTGGTTAGAATGTTGACTAGTTTATTGAGAGATAAAAATGTTGCACCAAGACTTGTTCCAATTATTCCTGATGAGGCAAGAACTTTTGGAATGGAGGGATTTTTTCAAAAAATTGGTATTTATGCTCATGAAGGACAAAAATATGAACCTGTAGATTCAGAACAACTAAGTTCCTATAGAGAAGATATAAAAGGAC
>JAAZXG010000116.1:0-299 GCA_014240255.1 Methanobacteriota archaeon | reverse complement strand
AAGCAGGAGCAATGTCATCTTGGATTGCAGCTGGAACATCTTATTCGAATCACGATTTAGAAATGATTCCAATTTATTTATTTTATTCAATGTTTGGATTTCAAAGAACAGGTGATTTTGCATGGGCTGCAGGGGACAATCAAACTAGAGGTTTTTTAATCGGCGCTACAGCAGGAAGAACCACCCTTGCAGGAGAAGGACTACAACATGGTGATGGACATAGCCACATACTATCTTCTGTTATTCCTAATTGTAAATCATATGATCCTACATTTGCATATGAATTAGCAACTATTTTT
>JAAZXG010000115.1 GCA_014240255.1 Methanobacteriota archaeon | reverse complement strand
ATTCGCCTTCAATTGTACTGATTTATCTGGTCCTCGAATCTTCCAAGAACCAGTTCTACCTTGTGCTCCGCATTCGAGAACCGAATCAGCATCGATTCCATTACCTAGAGATTTTGACATTTTCCTACCCCATGGGTCCATACCTAAACCATCAATCCAAATATGTTCAAATCCAGGCTTGTCAAGAAGAAGAGTACTCTTGAGTAAAGTGTAATACAGCCAAGTTCGAACAATCTCTTTTCCTTGAGGACGTATGCCAGTGGGGAAAGATTTGGAAAATACTTCATCGTCATCCAGATACCCTGAAACAAATAGATTAGAATTAGAAGAATCCATCCAAGTATCAAACACCTTTTCCTCACCTATAATATCACCAATAGAATCTTTCAAATCATCCCAAGAACCGACGTCCTCACGAGAGGCGCGATTCAATACTCTACTACCTGAGGGAGGAGATTGCCTCCATGGTTGAACATAGACTCCTGATGGAGGCACAATTACACACATATCGTCAGCAGAGTACCATA
>JAAZXG010000114.1 GCA_014240255.1 Methanobacteriota archaeon | reverse complement strand
ATTATCTTTTATTAATTATTATTATCTATAGTATTATCAATCTATTATAGTGTCAATAGTACTGCCAATTGCTATCAAGTGTGATGGCTTATAGACACCTATATGGACACCTTTTCCGGAATGATGGACACCTATATGGACACCTAATAATCTACTTCCCTCGTGCGTGCGTGTAGTGGTTTTACTGGAGGGTGTCTGACTGTGAAGAATTAGTGGGGGCATATAGGCACAAATGCGACTAACTACTTTATGTATCAATGGGCGGGGCCTGTGTCCTCCTACCCCCATCACTCATCAAGTTCAGGCAGCTCCTGCATCTCAACCAAGCCAGTGTACAGGATACTGAATATCAGGGCTGATAGACACCTATATGGACACCTAAATCCCCGCTCAGGATTCCTATGTACCGAAGGGCCGCCCCTTGGGTGGGCTGGGGGTTTTGCTTGCAGTCATACCTGTATTAAACACTTAGCATGGAAAAAGATAGAGTTCGCATAAACGTTCAATAGAATCCTTTGACCAGAAAAA
>JAAZXG010000113.1 GCA_014240255.1 Methanobacteriota archaeon | reverse complement strand
GGTTTTGTTGCTTTATAGTCACTTTTTGCTAAAAATTTGTATTTTCAAAAATTTAAAATTTACAAAATTTTGATTTTCAAATACAATTTATGTGAATTTGAACCTTTTAACACAATTCAAAGCATCTAGATATAATCTAGGATCATTGTTCTATGAAATAGTTTCAATTCTTAATGAAAAATTAGGCAACAAACACATCATTAGTATGATACAATGCGCTAATGAATTTTCTTTAATATTAGGGGGGTGGGCTTACATTAATCTCCATAACTCCTCTGAATCAACTCAAAATCTAATAATTCTTTGTTATAAAAATCAATAATATCCTATGGTATGCATGATAAGTGGAACATTCTGCTACAGTAATAGACAAATGAAGGAGTTGGTATCAACAAAAATATTGAAAAACATAAATTTTTCATTTCTGTGATGTATGTGGTGGATGTTTGTCTTCGCCGTCTCGGACTAATTCTTTGGAACACATAAGCGATAACTATTTTTTATAATACAGCAATACACTAAGAGTTGA
>JAAZXG010000112.1 GCA_014240255.1 Methanobacteriota archaeon | reverse complement strand
ATGGCACATTGATGAAACATTTAAAAGATAATAAAAATATAGATACTAGAGGCTTAGAAATTTCAAAAAACAATGTTCAATTATGTATTTCAAAAAGTTTATCTGTTATTGAAGGCAATGCAGAAAGAGATTTACAACAATTTCCAGATTTATCTTTCGATTATGTAATTTTAAGCCAAACACTTCAAGCATTTTACAATCCAGAAAAAGTAATAGATGATCTATTGAGAGTTGCAAACAAAGCTATAGTTACAATTCCAAATTTTGGATATTGGAAAGTTAGAATGCATTTGCTATTAAAAGGTACAATGCCAATAACAAAAAATTTACCAGATGAGTGGTATAACACTCCAAATCTACATATGTGCACAATTCAAGATTTTGTTAATTTTTGTAGCAAAAAGAATATAAAAATTAACAGATCTATGTGTTTAACCAATGAAAAAATTTCCGAAATTACAAACAGAAACATGAGTTACAAAAATATTTTTTCACAACTTGGTATATTTCTAATAGAATAATTATATATGC
>JAAZXG010000111.1 GCA_014240255.1 Methanobacteriota archaeon | reverse complement strand
TCAAGTCTGCCGAATATGGGGGTAGAGAACTAGCTATAGGATTTAATGCGGTATATTTAAAAGAAGCTGTTGCAAAATATCCGTCAGAAGATATTTTTTTTACATTTAAAGATGCAAATTCAGCAACACTTTTTTTACCAAAAGAAAACGATCAAAAGACAACAATTTTATTAATGCCTGTGAGGATAAATGAGTAATAAAAGCAATTATGGTGCAGATAAAATATCTGTATTAAAGGGGTTAGAAGCCGTAAGAAAAAGACCAGCCATGTATATTGGAGACGTTGGTAAAAGAGGATATCATCACCTAGTAAGCGAAGTAGTTGATAATAGTATTGATGAAGCTTTGGCAGGTTTTTGTACAGAAATAATTGTTACAATTAAGGCAGATGGAACAATTTCTATTGAAGATAATGGAAGAGGTATTCCTGTGGAAATACATAAGGAAGAAGGGAAGCCAGCTCTCGAGGTTGTTATGACTGTTTTACACGCTGGGGGAAAATTTGACAAAAATACATATAAAGTTTCAGGCGGTCTAC
>JAAZXG010000110.1:394-538 GCA_014240255.1 Methanobacteriota archaeon | reverse complement strand
GTTATTGCTGGAAATGTTGAAACTTCTCAATATATTGTAGATACCCTTTTTGGAGCTTTAGGTGTAGTCGCTGCCTCACAAGGAACAATGAATAACTTCACATGGGGTAATGACAGAATACAGAATTATGAAACCATCTGTGGA
>JAAZXG010000110.1:0-384 GCA_014240255.1 Methanobacteriota archaeon | reverse complement strand
CAAGTAAGTGTTGCTATTAGTGTTGATAAAAAAAAGCGCAGCGCAACTATAGACTTTACTGGCACTAGTGATCAACACCCAAGTAATTTTAATGCACCAAGTGCAATTTGTCATGCTGCAGTTCTTTATGTTTTTCGTTGTTTAGTTGATGACAATATTCCACTTAATGCTGGCTGTCTCAAGCCCTTAAAGTTAATTATTCCGGAACACTCAATGATTAACCCTGAATACCCTGCTGCTGTTATTGCTGGAAATGTTGAAACTTCTCAATATATTGTAGATACCCTTTTTGGAGCTTTAGGTGTAGTCGCTGCCTCACAAGGAACAATGAATAACTTCACATGGGGTAATGACAGAATACAGAATTATGAAACCATCTGTGGA
>JAAZXG010000010.1 GCA_014240255.1 Methanobacteriota archaeon | reverse complement strand
AATTGTAGTAGTTATAGCAATGGGAAATGATGGTGATGAAGAAGTACCATCACCTGCTGCAGCTGATTGGAGTGTTGCAGTTGGTGCAATGGATAATAATGATAATATTAATAGAAATGATGATGACTTGGCAAGCTACAGCAATTATGGCCCAAGAGATGATGATGGCGATAGTGACAGATGGGATGAACTAAAACCTTCTGTAGTTGCACCAGGAAGTGGAATCCGAGCAGCACTAGGACATAGTAATTTATTTGGAGAAAGTAATGCCCAAGGTTGGACAGATAAAGATGGAACTAGTATGGCTACACCTATAGTTTCAGGACTAGTTGCATTACTTCTTGAAACTGACATCTCGTTAAGACCAACCTCCACGACTAATCCAGCACGCGATCGACTTCAAGATTATTCTGAAGCATGGGATGGTGAGCATGACGGGAGCGCATCTGAACCTGATGAAAGTGACAAATACAATTACTACTATGGATATGGATATATTGATGGATACGAAATTGTTGACATTAATCAACCTGATGCCGTTGTTACTGAAATCTCAACTACACCTGAAGAGCCTGTGGAAGGAGATACTGTAACAATTTCAGTAAAAGTTAAAAATGAAGGAAATATGGACATTGATAGTTCAGCTATCAAGCTATTTGTGGATCAAAGTGAAATCGAGGATGATAATTCATTAGGCTCCATAAATATCGGTTCTAACAAAATATGGACTTACGACTGGACTCCTAATGAAGGCGAATATGAAATTCTTGTGGAAGTATATGATGTAAATCCATCTGAAGGAAATACTGAAAATAATATAATTGATACTACTATTTCTGTTGCTGAAGGTCCAGCAGATGGTGTTGATTTAGCCATAACTGATGTTTGGACCGATGATGAAGATCCAATACATAATGAACATATCAATATTTATGCTAAAATAAAAAACCAAGGAACTGAAGAAGCAACCGGTTTTGAACTAAGATGGTATGATGATGATATTCGTTTTGCAACACTTGAAGGTGTTTCTATTGATATTGAGGAAGAAATAACAATCTCTGGAGAATGGATTGCTGAAGAAGGTGAAAGTGATTTACTTGCTAGACTTGTTAGTATTGAACCTGATGACCAAAATAATAACAACGATGAAAGAATATTTTCTATTAATGTAGGACCTCCGCCTGAAGAACCTGATTTTACACCTGCAAACATAGAAATTGAAGGAACATTAGAAGAAGGGCAAGAATTAGCTATTAATTTTGAAATACTCAATCTTGGTAAAACTGCTGGAAACATAGATTACAAACTTATGATTGATAGTATTACTATCTACAGTGGAAATATAGATGTTGAAGCTGAAGGAAAGGAAGTAATTAGTTATAACTGGGAAGCTGAAAAAGGAACGCATAATTTAGAAGTCTTACTAGAGAATTCAGATCCTGTAGAAACTACTGAAAGTAATAATGAAATAGATTTGGATATTACAGTCGAAGAACCTAAAGCAACTTTTGAACTAAATAGTCTATCATGGAATAATCCACTAACTGTTGGCGAATCTACAATGATTGGTGTAACTATCACAAATAGTGGTGGAAAATCAGGTACAGCTACAATTAGTACTTATGCAAAAGATATCCTAATTGCTCAACAAAATATTGAGATTTCGGCAGGAGATGAAGAAATAGTATCCTTTGAATGGACGCCATATGAATCTGGAAGTATACTAATTAAAGCCGAAATAGAAAATGTAGAAGAACCCATAACCAAGTATGCATATGTTCAAGAACCTGAAGAAGAAAATATCCCACCTGTCGCAATCGGCGTGATTTATGTTAATGATTTATCATCTAGTAATTCACTACCTACTGTAGTAAAACAAGGTGATAAAATAACATTCAATGCAGAAGAATCTTATGACTCAGATGGAACTATTACCAAATATGAATGGACAATATTACGCATCTCTGATAATTCTGAAATTATAAGAACACAAGAAAAATTTGATTATACCTTTGAAGATGAAGGAACTTATGGCATTGGCTTAGTCATTACTGATAATTCACTTAATAGCCATACATGGCAAGGAAGTATTATTGTCGAAGAAAAAACTGTAATAAATAGTAACAATAATGAAGATGGTGAAAGCAATATAATAATGATAGGAGGAACTATAGCCGTAATCGGGATTATAGGTGCCGTAATCGGAATGAAATATTTTAGAACTGAAGAAGAAGAGGACTTCTTTGACTTTGAAGAAATGGGACCTACAAATTTGTCGTGTCCTACATGCTCAGGATTAATAACAATAAATACCGATCAGAGACCTATCCAAGTTGCATGCCCTATGTGTCAAAGTCAATTTATTATTAGAGAATAAGTTAAGAGTTAAGACCTATGGCCTCTGAAATTGAATTGAGACCAGCCTCTTTTACACGTTTTTTAAGACCTGAAATTATACTTCGAGCAATACCTGGACCCTCAAACACTAAACCTGTATATAATTGAAGTAAAGATGCACCAGCCGTTATTTTCTCCCAGGCATCATCTGCTGTGAAAACACCACCTACTCCAATAATTGGAATCTTCCCCTTTGATATCTTGTAAATTTTACGAATCATATCTGTACTTCTATCCTTCAACGGCAAACCGCTAAGTCCACCTTGCTCATCAAAAATCTTCTTAGACTTATTATTTTTTGTTTCGGGCCTTTGGATTGTAGTGTTTGTAGCAACAATGCCATTCAAATCAAATTTTTGTATTAATCTTATAATGTCTTTAAGATAAGAATCCTTGAGTTCAGGAGCTATTTTAACCAATAGTGGTTTCATATTTTTACCTAATTTAATTGCACACTTACTATTCGTTTCTTGACATAGACTTAGTATTAACTCTAAGTGCTTTGATTCTTGAAGATCTCTCAAACCAAGTGTATTAGGAGAACTAATATTTATCACAAAGAAATCAGCATGATTCCATAATAATTCAAGTGAACCTGCATAATCTTCTGGAGCTTTTTTGAGAGGAGTTATCTTTGATTTACCCAAATTTATACCCACGGGAGATTCTGGCCAAAGTCCCCTATTTTTGAAATCCTTTAACTTATCAAGAACCGAATTCGCACCTATATTATTGAAACCCATTCGATTAACTAGTGCCCGTTCGGAAGTAGCTCTAAACATTCTTGGTTTAGGATTTCCCTCTTGCTCATGAAGAGTAACTCCGCCAATTTCACTAAAACCAAAACCAATTGCTTGCCATGCAGGTACTGCTTGACCATTCTTATCCATGCCAGCTGCAATACCAAGCGGATTAGGAAATTCTAAATCAAAAACTTTGGTAGGAAGTTCTGGGGAACTATAGAAATTACCAAGTAAAGACATCATAAGACGAGATCGACTAGCTCTAGAAAGTGTAGAAATCATACGATTGTGGGCTTTTTCAGAATCTTGTAAAAAAACTGCGGGCCGCAGAATTGTTCTGTAAAAAAAGCTCATCTAAAAATTAAGTCGATAAATAGTTCAATATAAGCTTAATGGAACTATTCTTCTAAACTCTCCTCTGATTCCATAATGTTGAGAACGACGCCTATAATTCCTAATAAAGATAACAATCCACCTAGAATTAGCATCCAAAGTGGAGAATCTTTCCACTCATACCAAGATAAAGAAATAATTAAACCCACTAAGAGAAAAACTGCTGATGTGACCTGCTTAAAGAGTAAAGACACAGATGCCTAGTGCAGTTGGTCTTAAAACCAGACCTCCATAAACCCTAGTATGGGCATAAGCTTGACTGTAATTATTCCTACATTAAATGAAGGGGAATCTATAGGTCCCACTATTGATCAAATTCCACGTAATTTATCTTGGTTAGATGTAAAAGTTCTAATTATTGATGGAAATTCAACCGATAATACTGCTGAAGAAGCTAAGAAACGAGGTGCGATTGTTCATAATGAACCTCGTAAAGGTTATGGAAGAGCATACAAAACTGGCTTCAGTTTAGTAGACACTGATTATGTAGCTACAATTGATGGAGATACAACATATCCTGCAGATAAGATACCTCACGTTCTTGCGTTCCTAATTAATAATAATTTGGATTATGTAACCTGTAATAGATTGGATAGAATGGACAAAGATGCAATGTCAATTACACATAAGATAGGTAATTGGGGTTTAACATTTGGAACTAATCTATTTCACGGAATTAATATCAAAGATTCACAGAGCGGTATGTGGGTATTCAAAAAAGAAGTTATTTCAAAAGTAAAATTAACAAGTGATGGAATGCCTCTTTCTGAAGAATTTAAGATTGAAGCCTTTAAACGGGGACTAAGAGCAATAGAGATACCAGTACCATTTCATGCAAGAGTTGGTGAAGTAAAACTAAATACTTGGGAAGATGGAATATGGAATTTATGGTTTTTAGTTACTAAAATGAGAGATTTCTAGATTATTTATTACCATCACAAGCACCGTCTTTCACATCACAGATATGAAACCATTTCCAAGTACTTTGACCATATTTAGGAGAATTATCGGTCCCTAAATTATTAGTGAATTCTATTGTAAGTGCATAGTCTCCACTACCTTCATTTCCATATATTTCATCTATATCAAAAAGAACGGGATTGAAAGCTGCACCAGCTTCAATATTACCTGATTGATAAATAAACTTCATTTGATCACCTGAGAATTCAAAATCAATAACCTCAACTGAAACTGGATCACGAGAAGCATCATTATCCCAATAATCTTCACCTTTTCCAGATTCAAATATCTCTTCTGAATGGTAAACTGTAATTTGGCCACTAACAGATGGTACTACCATGATTGACTCATCTGAACTAGAATCTTCTCTATTGAGTATCTCACTAAGGAAATGTAAATTCGTTATAATTCCCTCTGAATCTTTGTCGATAGGTTCACTACCATCGAAAAGAACTAGGTCAAACAGCGCACTTTCTGCAAATTTATTAAGATTTACGGAATCTGTAGCTTTCTGACCACCAAGCTCGATTTCAACCATATAATTTCCATTCATTTCAAATAAGTCTGAATATGATATCGAAACTGAAGTTTTACCACTACCATCTAATGAAAATGAACCTTGAGATACTTGGATAGGGCCATCATAATATTCTACTGAACTTGGTGTGACAATAACTTTGTAACTACCTTCTTTAGCCAGTTTACCAAAAGCTGGAGATGCTGCAAAAACACTAAAAGTGAATGTTACATCATTCTCATCTTTACCTTCATTGACATCAATAAGAAGTGTAAGAGTTCCTGCACCTGAATAAAAACCAAAGTTAGTGAAAGTCATAGAACAAATCAGTAATAGAATAACTAGTGAAACTCCAATCGCTATTCTCAGATTCGTAAAAACAATAAGTTTAGTGCCTGAATCGGAATCATCATCCCACTCTTCATCATCCCACTCTTCATCATCCCAGTCCTCATCAGCTGAAGGCATATGACGCATTCTGTATGTTAGTTCTTAAAGCCTTTCCACATCAATTAAATTAATTAGAAATTGACGGTACTTGCTCATGTTTACCAATGACATGACTCAAAAAATCATGCTTCAAAGCACCCTTTGCAATAAGGGCTAATACCTTATTCTTAATCTTTGAAGCTGGCATTGAGCCAACAAACATATGTGTAAAAAATTCTTTTGTTTCTTCATCTAAGGCAGCATATTTGATTAAACTATTCGGCATAACCATTAGTAAATGCCAACCAACTTTTAACCATTCCAAATCATCTCCCCATTTACCACTCCAAGCATTGTGATAAAGCATCATAGACTGTTTATCAAATGCGCCCTCTTTGAATAAGGCATCTAATGATTCTGCTGCAATACGGCCTGAATCCAAAGCATAATACAAGCCTTCACCAGATAATGGTGAAACAAAACCGCCAGCATCACCAATAACTAACATTCTATCTCCAACAGTACATTTCATTCCCATTCCTACAGGAATATTTGAACCTGCAATCATCTTCCGATTAACTTCTATATCTTTAGGGAACCAGCCTTGATCCTTCAAAGTATCTACATAATCAAGCAAATATTGACGTTCATCCCATTTAGGATTATCTTTCTTAAGTTTCTTAATAATAGAACGAGGGCATCCTATTCCAACATTAAGAACTGTATCTTTAGAAAATGACCAGCCATAGCCATCCAAATTCTGGTATTTTATATGAGCCATTGAAACGCGCTCTTTACCATATACTCGGTCCATATATTCTCTACCTACTTCAACTTCAAAATAAAGTGCAGTTGCAATATCTTCATCTTTCCATTTCATTGGCATATTTTCTATTTCTCTAATCCTGCGAGAAACCATGTCAAAAGAACCTCCAGCACCAATTATTACATCACTTGTCAGTTCATCACCATTTCTTAATTTAGTTATAACCTTATCTGTTTTTACTTCAAAACTCTTTACGGCTATGCCCTCAATCAAAGTGGCACCTTCAGCAACAGCATATTCTACTAAAGTATTATCAAATTTTAAACGACGGATATTGTAAAAGAAAGGCTTTTCACTAACATAATCTACTGGTGTGAAATCAGGACCATAAACTATTCCGCGAAAACATTTAGATTCAAGAAAGTCATCCCAATTAGAGATTATATGATCAAATTCTTCAATATGAACGCACAAACCTCCGCCACAAGCTTTCTCACGAGGGAACTTAGCCCTATCTACTAATGCTACTTTTTTCCCTTGTTTAGCCAAATAATAAGCTGCAGTTGCTCCAGCGGGGCCTGCGCCCTCAACTAAAACATCATAATGGCTCAATTCTGTTCCTGTTTCCGATAACGAGTTACATAACCTGTAATTCTATTACGCATAGTTAAACTTTCCACATCTGTTAATTCTCCTACGACTAATTTATTATGATCAAAATCCTCAGTAAACCTCTCCGGATGATTCCTAACTAATTCTATAGCTACGCGTTTGATGTATGTTGGCCTTACTCTACCCATGCATCCGCTTCACTTTTGGCCTCTATTTATAGTCTATTACCAATTACTAACATATTATTCAAGAGCAAAATAATTATATGGAGACCCGATAACCAACTGTGCTTAATGAAGCCTCAAGACTAGCTGGACTGACGGTTTATACAAGAAAAGGACAACGTTTAGGTGTTGTTCATGATGTGTTACTTGACACAACACAACGTGTAATTTCCGCATTATTAATTACGGGGACTACACCCCGACTTGTTAAAGACAGTGAAAATATAATCATACCATATAGATGGGTGCAGGACCTAGATGACGTTATTATATTGAGATATTTTCCAGAAAAAATAGAATTATCTAATAATGAAACTACAGAATTCAAATTCGAAGATGAAGATGATGAATTTTATGACGAAAATTAAGTGAATCCAAATACCAACGTTTTTTTATGGACCGAACCAAGCTGAACATTGTTCAGCCCCGTAGTGTAGCGGTCCATCATTTGAGACTCTGGATCTTGAGACCCAGGTTCGAATCCTGGCGGGGCTACCACTAATTAATCCCAACCAATAAGACATTGTGAACTGGTGGACTATCATTTTTGGAATTATGCTCATTACCGCCTTAGTGTGTGGGTGGCTTGTATGGGTCTCACGTTTTGTATGGCAAGATCAGAAATTAGCTATAAGATATGCTGCAATAGGTGGTGCTGCAACTTTGGTTGTAATGATAATAGGAATGGAAAAATTATGAAAAAGAGCGAGATTTTATTAAAAAAACCAACTAAGAATCCAGACCCTAAAATAAGTTCAAACAGTGATGGCGATATAGTGGTAATAACTTATCCTAAATATTTTGGATCAATAGAAAAATGGTTTCATGATAGAATAGGAGGTCCAGAAATAATCAAAAGGCCCCTTGACAAATATACTACTCTTATTTGGGAACTATGTAATGGTGAAAATTCAGTTAAAGACATTGTGGATGCATTTGACTCGCGATTTGGAGAAGAAGTAGCACCTGCAGCTAGTAGAGTGCAAATATTTCTTGAAAAATTATTAGAATTAAACCTTATTATACTAAAATAGTCCAAACAATATTATTATATCCTATATCAGAAGGACCATATTAGTAGATGAGTGAAATAACATTTGATTGGAAACCTGGAATAGAAGAGGTTTGCCTAAAACTCAAAGGAAAAAAAAGAATTGGAATCCAAGTTCCAGATGGATTAAAAACAAAATCTCATGAAATAGTAACATTTGTAACTAAATTGACGGAAGCCAAAGTCGTACTATGGGGTGAACCAACATATGGTGCTTGTGATTTGGCTGATAGACCTTTAGAAGAAATTGGAGCAGATGCCTTAATTCATATGGGACATTTACCTATGCCTTACCATTCTGAATTCTACGCAGTTCCCACTTTTTTTGTTCCCGTAAGGCACACGGGAAAATTGTCACTTAGTAAAAAGGCAATAAATGAATTGAAGAAAATACTTCCTCAAAAAATTGGAGTAGTTACTACAGCTCAACATCTACATATGATTGATAGTGCCGGAAAAATACTAGAAAAAGAAGGATTTGATACCAGTGTAACTACTGGCGGTCCAAGGTTAGCTGCTGCAGGACAACTTTTAGGTTGTAATTCATCTGCTGCTAGAAAATTAAACGTGGACGGATATCTATACATTGGAACTGGATTATTTCATCCATTGACTGTCGCTCTCTCAACAGGCAAACCAGTTGCATGCCTAGAACCTCATAATGGCACTGTGACTATAGCCGATCCTAGACCTTTCTTAAAACAGCGATATGCAGCTATGTCTGTAGCTACTAATGCAAAAAGGTGGGCCATACTTTTCTCAAACCAAATTGGACAAAAAAGGATAGAATTAGCCGATAAAATTGAAGAATTACTAATTGAAAATGGAAAAGAAACTATTATGATTGGAAGCATGCACCAATCTCATGACCAATTATTGGGATTAGGAATCGATGCTGCAGTTATTACAGCATGCCCTAGGCTGGCAATTGAAGATGGGCCAACATGGCCGATACCATTACTAACAGTTCCAGAAACCCAAATATTAATGGGAAAAAGGGACCCAGAACCCTATCCTTTTGATGAATTTGCTTGAAGGTTAAGCTATTAAACTTGCCTGTTTTGAATAATTTGTGAGTAACATCAAAGTTGAAAATGTAATTGCAGTATCCCATCTCGGAAAGGAACTAGAATTAATCACATTAGCAACTGAGTTACCTAACGCTAGATATTCTAGTTCAGGTAATCCTTCAGTCATTATTGAAATGGATACTAATAGTTCGAAAAAAGCAGCAGGCGTATTATTCAGCAATGGGAAAGCCTTGATAACTGGTGTAACTACTCTGAATGAAGGTAAGGATATCATGACGAAGTTAAAAGAATTAGTAAAAACTATTGATTCAAAAGTTAGTACAAAAAGAGCTACTAAATTAGAAAACATGGTAGTTAAAGAAAATATTGGTAAAATAGTTGATCTAAAAGCTATGGCTCTAGCAATACCTGGTGCTGAATATGACCCACTCCGCTTCCAAGGATTAGTATTAAGAATGGACAAACCTGATGCTAGTTTTATTATTTTTCAATCAGGAGTATTAATTGTTACAGACATTATTAGTGAGGCAAAAGCTAAAAAAGCTTTGAAGGAATTAAAAATATTCATGACAGAAAGTGGCATTGCTTCATAATGAAAAACAAACGTCTGGAAATACTTTGTAATGCTATTGATATTGCAGTAAAAGATACATGTAACAAGGCTATTACGGTCTCTTTTTCGGGAGGAATTGATTCGACTTTAGTAGCTTTTCTAGCTAAAAAATATACTGATGTTGAGCTTATTGCTGTGGGAACTCCAAAATCACACGATTTAGAAGCTGCAAAGACTGCTGCAGAAATGATTGGTATGGATCTTACAATTATTGAGATTGAACCTAAGGAAATGGTTGTTGAGGGTTTTAATATGCAAAAAAAAATTGACTTGAAAGCTATAGAAGTTGAATTCATGTTACCATTTTGGATAGCTGCTAAAAACTCAACTAATTCAATATTAATGTGTGGTCAGGGCGCAGATGAACTATTTGGAGGATATGCTAGATTTAGAAAAGAAGGAAATATCCCTAATTTGTCAAAAGAAGTTAATGAGTTAAATAAAAGGTTAAAAGACAGAGAAAAAAGGATAACTGAGGTATTTAATTTAGAACTTTCCTGCCCCTATCTTTCAGACAATGTAATTGAAGCTGCCAATTCATTTAGTCAAAAAGAGCGTATAGGTGAGATAGGTAAAGTTCCACTTAGAGAAGCTGCTCAAAAACTGGGATTACCTAAAGAAATCGCAAACAGAAAGAAAAAAGCCGCTCAATATGGAAGTGGCAGTCAAAAAGCAATACGTGATATTATTAAACATAAAATTGAATTTGAAATCGTATTTGATTCAAATATAATTGCTAATTCAGTAGCTAAATCAACCGAACCTGAAAATATAGGCTGGGTTGAAACAAAAGTTGTTGATAATAAACTAAAAGCCACTATCAAAGCTGAAAATTTGGGTAGCTTAAGAGAAGCTACTGAAGATTTTATGGCTTGTGTTTCAGTCGCTGAAAAAATAACTAAACAGTAGAGTAAAGCTAACAAAGACTAACCTTTGTAACACACTATGAGTCAAACTTATGCTAACATGCTAGCAAAAGTAAAAGAGTTCCATGATAAGCATGAATTTAGCAAAAAAGAAAATAATGGTCATGATATGGCCTACCGAATATTACTAACAATAGAAGAACTAGGTGAATTAGCTGAATGTTTCACAAAAGGAAAACCTCAATCTGAAAAAGCTGAAGAATTAGCAGATATTTTGATTTTAATAATAGGTCATGCAATTGCAATGAATGTAGATTTAGAAGAAGCATTTAATCATAAAATGAAAGAAATTATGAATCGTCCAGCTATAAGGGGCGAACTTGGAATTAGAGTTACTAAATACAAACAAGAATAGCTTGGCAAATACTAAATATAATACTCTTTATGTTTAAAACGTGTCACTACCAAAAGATAACAAAGATTCAATTGCTGAACCTGTAAAAGGACTCGAAGGTATCGTCGCTGCCGACACTAAATTAAGCTCAGTTAATGGCGAAAAAGGCATTCTAAGATATTGCGGATATAATATTGATGATCTAGCATTTGACACGACTTTTGAAGAAACAATTTGTCTACTTTACGATACTGAATTACCAAATAAAGAACGTCTTGATGAAATGACTAAAAGAATTGGTGAAGCGAGAGTTCTTCCCAAGGAAGTAATCAAAGTAATAACTGAATTATCGGGTAAAACTTCACCAATGAGCACATTAAGAACTGTAGTTTCTAGTTTAGGACACTTTGAAAAGAATGTCCCTCTAAATGAGTTACCACCAAAGGCTTTACGTTTAGTTGGGCAAATCTCTACTGCGGTTGCAATTATACACAGGCTTAGAGAAGGCCTACCACTCATTGAAGCAGATCCAAGTAGAGGGCATGCTGAAGATTTCCTGCGAATGTTGCATGGAAAAGAACCAACACCTATTCAAGTTCAAGCATTGAATCTTTATCTTATTTTATTAGCAGATCACGGTTTTAATGCATCTACATTTTCAGCTAGAGTGACTGCAGGAACTCTAGCAAATATGCATTCAGCAATAACTTCGGCAGTAGGAACTCTAAGTGGCCCATTGCACGGTGGTGCCAATGAAAAAGCTATGGAAATGATTATTGAAGTTGGAAATGTGGATAATGCATCTTCTTTTATTGAAAATGCATTAAATACTAAGCAAAAAATAATGGGTTTTGGACATCGAGTTTACAAGGTAGATGATGCACGAAAACCACATCTCAAGGGTATGGCTAAAAAACTCTGGGAAGAAAGAGGAGATATGGAGCTTTTTAATATCTCTGAAGAGATTGAAAAACAAGTAAAAGCAAGAAAAGAAATTATCACAAACGTTGACTTTTATTCAGCCCCACTGCTCTATGGGCTTGATATTCCTACTGACTTATTCACACCACTTTTTGCAATGTCAAGAGTGGCTGGCTGGACTGCGCATGTCTTAGAACAATATAAGAATAATCGATTAATCAGACCAAGGGCTAGATATGTTGGAACTATTGATCGGACTTTTAGGCCAATTGAACAGAGATAATTTATACAAAGATATTAAAACTAGCGTATTTCTCATCAAAAGTTATGATTTCTATCGAAGAGGCTAGAGAAGCAATTCGAAATGGAGAAATTGTGATTTATCCAACTGATACTGTCTTAGGAATGGGATGTGATCCATTTAATCAAACTGCTGTTGACAGACTTTTTGAAATTAAGGGAAAGCAAAGTGATGGGCTGAGTATTATGTTAAATAATAAAAAAGAAATTTATGATTTTTGTGAAGTAAATACAAAATATGAAAAGATTATTTCTGATTTCCTACCAGGCCCTGTAACGCTCATAATGAAATCAAAAATGAAACTTGCAAAAGGAGTTAGTAAAAATGGAAATATTGCAATAAGAATACCATTAAATGAGACTGCAAATGATTTAGCAAAAGATAGTCCTATCATAACTACAAGTGCGAATATCCATGGAGAGAAAATTGCAAAAAATATAAAAGAGGCTAAAGATATATTTAAGAATAATTGCTATTATTTAGATGGAGAAAAACCAACAGGTATTGAATCTACCATTATTGATTTATCAAAAAATAAGCCCGAAGTAAGACGGATTGGTGCTTTATACTCAACCATTCTGGAGGGTATGTTTGAATTCTGATGAAATAGAGAAATGGAGGCAAGCAGGTAAACTAGCCAGTGAAGCTTTACAGTTTGGAAAAAATATAATTGAAGAAAAAAAATCAATGTTGGAAGTTACCGAAGAAATTGAAAATTATGTAAGAGAGAAAGGAGGTGAATTAGCATTTCCAACGAATTTAGCAATTAACAATGTTGGAGCTCATTGGACCCCATCGAGTAAAAGTGACGACTTATTTTGTGAAGGTGATTTGGTCAAACTTGATGTTGGTGTGCATATTGAAGGATACATTGGAGATAATGCATTAACTGTAGAAATTGGTACTGATAAATATAGAAAAATGATAGAAGCTTCACGTGAGGCTCTCAATAAAGCCGTGGAGATTGCTGCTGCAGGAATAAGTGTTGGAGTTATTGGTCATGCCGTACAAGAGACAATTGAAAGATATGGATATAGACCTATTGCCAATCTGACTGGGCACAGAATAAAGAGATATAATTTACATAGTGGAGTTTCCATTCCCAGTGTAAGAGAAAGAGGCGGACCCGTGCTAAAAGCGGGAGATATTGTAGCCATAGAGCCATTTGTAACTGATGGGGCTGGAAGAGTAGGCGGTAAGAGAAATTCAAATATATATCATCTAAGACAAGTTCGTAATATCCGTGATGAAAAAGCAACCGAATTAATGATGGAAATAAAAAATAGATACAAAGGTTTACCATTTGCTGAAAGATGGTTACACGCATTTCAAAATGATGCAACTAAAAATTTACAGAAACTCATGAGGGCCGGAATAGTTTCCTATTATCCCGTTTTAGATGAATTAGGTAAAGGTATGGTAGCCCAATCTGAACACACATTGTTGATAACTAGTAGTGGTAATGAGGTTTTGACTAAATGAAAGATTCTGAAGTAAAAAAAAGACTAGATGAAGTTATAAAATCTCCAATGTTACAAATAAATATTTTAGCAGCTTTAACAGGAGCTTTGGCTGCATTTATAACTTGGATATTCATAAATTTAACTAATATAATTAAAGAATTCTTCTATGGCGATAGTTTTGTTAATCATTCATTAAGAAATACCGAAAATGAATGGTTGATTATTTTCATACCTGCTTTAGGCGGTTTGATTGCAGGCCTAATTATTGAATACGGATCAAAAGATGCAAAAGGAGCAGGAGTACCAATCGTAATGGAAGCTGTGGCAGTGAAACAAGCTAGATTAAGTGCAAAAAAGGCAGTGGCTAAATTCTTTGCTTCAGCTGCAAGTATTGGATCTGGAATGTCACTAGGACGTGTGGGGCCAATGATTGTTATTTCTTCAACAATAGGCTCTGAAATCGGACAACGGACCGGGAAAACTGTAGAAGAAACAAGAACGATTATTGGCTGTGGAGCTGCAAGTGCAATTACAGCTGCATTCAATGCACCTTTAGGTGGTGTTTTATTTGCAATAGAATTAATTCTAGCTGAGCTCAAAACTAGGTCCTTTATTCCAATTGTAGTTGCCGCAGTAATAGCCACCACAGTAAGTCGAAGTTTAGCTGGAGATGTTGCTGCATTTGATAAGATACCACATTATAGCCTAGGTTCGCCGATTGAATATCCCTTCTATATAATTCTAGGTTTGATAGTCGGTTTAGCTGCTTCAATTTTTATAAAATTAATGAATTTTGTCGAGGACAATATTGAAAATATTAAAGGAATACCAGTTCCATTAAGAACCTGTTTAGGAGGGCTTTGTGTTGGACTAATTGCGCTTTCCTTTCCTCATGTACTAGGAAACGGTTTTGATGTTACTTCTGATTTAATATCCTTGGATTCTGATAATTCTGATGGACTTATAATTGGAGAGAGTTTTCCAGTAGATACTGACATTAACTCAGGAATTGCTAGTCTATTAATTTTTGTATTATCTATTATGGCTCTGAAAATAATTGCTACATCTATATCAATTGGAAGTGGTGGTTCAGGTGGTATATTTACACCTAGTTTATTCATTGGCGCTGCAATTGGTGCTGGACTAGGGTTAGTCCTTTACGATATTGGCATTATAAGTCATCCTGGCGCTTTTGCATTAGTTGGAATGGCTGCCTTCGTAGCTTCTACTACACGTGCAACCTTAACTGCAATTGTACTTTTATTTGAAATGACGGCCACCTATGAAATAATATTACCATTAATGCTATCGTGTGTTGTTGCAGATGCAGTCTGCTATGTTATTTCTGAACATTCTTTTTACACCTCAAAATTAGCTAGAAGAGGAATTAATATTGATTTAGGAGCTGGACAAGATTTAATGAGAATGATAGAAGTCAAAGAGGCCATGTCTGAAGATGTTCTAACCATTAAACCTGAGCAGCCGTTGGAAGTGGCATTACAAATGATAGAAGATACAGGACATATGAGTTTACCAGTTCTAAATAATAATGGAGAATTATATGGAATAATAACTTGGTCAGACATACATGAAGCTGCAGTTAAACATGAAAGACATCTAACGGTAAAAGATTATTGTGTAACTGATTTAATTACAATTACCAAGCATGAAACCTTAGCTCAAGCATTAGATTCATTGAGTTATAAAGAAATAAGCCATTTACCTGTTGTCAGTAAAACAGATAACAAAGAATTAATAGGAATTATTACAAAAGGAGATATCATAAAAGCTTACAACAGGCATAGATTAGGTAGCAAAAAGACCAGTTGGCAAGAAAAAAGAGAGTGAAACAAGCTTTTAATTGATTACTATAAATACATATAAATGTCACCAGATGAAAAAGGGTCTGAAATAACACTTGGAAACGGTTCTTCAAACAGAAGAGCAAAGAGTTCTCCAACACTTTTTAGCCTCTTTGAGAAAGTGGTAGACATCGTTAAAAAATATTGGTAAAAATATGGCTTGGTTCGGCGGAAAGAAAAAAGCAAAAAAAAGACCTCCTGTCTTAGAGCCTGTAGGGGTACCTGCAGTTCAGGCAGCACCAGTGGCACAACCGGTTTTGCAACCGGCGGTTAACCAAGGAATCCCAGCTGTGCAAGCTGCACCAGTAACACAACCTATTGTTGAAATTGCACCTATTGGTGTTGCAGCAGATAGTAATGTGATGGTTTCTACTGATTCAGTTCCAGCAGCTCCAGTTCCAGGAACTGTAGGATGGGCAAAAAAGAGTGAAAAGCCATTAATGGATATCCATAAGCGATTAGATCACATGATGGAGCCCAAGGGAAAAAGTTTAGAGGACAGATACAAAGATAGATTTGGAGATAAACTACCTGAATCTGTTGCAACAGATTCAGCCCGTAAAGAATATAATGAAAATAAAATTAAAGACACTGATAAACCAAATATTGTATTTAAACCAAGATCAAAACTTAAACTTACTCCAAAAAATAAAAGTAAACCAGCAATTGAAAAGAAAACCGTTATTGAGACTAAAAAGGAAGTAGAAGAAGACTCAACAGGTATCGGTAGTAAAATTGGTGATGGGATTAAATCAGGCGGTGCTAGAACTAAATCAGCAATAGGTAGTGCTGGAGCTGCGGTTGGGCGTGGAGCTGGAGCTGTAACGTCAGGAATTGGCAGAGGCGCTGGAGCTGTAAAATCGGGAATTGGAAGTGGAGCATCCCGAATTATGGGATTATTCAAAAAGAACGAAACTGAAAAAATTGATTCAAAGAAAACTTCCAAACCAAGTAAAGCTAAAAAGAATTATAACTCAATGAAATTAACTGAATTAAAAGCTGAATTAAAGAAAAAAGGACTAAAAACTTCAGGTAAGAAAGCTGACTTAATCGCAAGACTAAAATAATTCAACGATGAGTTATAATGCTCACGATGTCTTGATCCTTAACATTATGATTTAAACCTACTGTTTGACCTGGAAATTTTGCTGAAGGGCCCCAAACTTGTGAATAACGGAATTTACGCTTGAAATCACGATGTAGGCGTTGACATATTTGTGCAATAGTTGTACCTCTTCGGATAACCATAGGCTCCTTTAGATCCGCTTTTTCACCTTGAGGTTTCATAAATATAGATATGAAATCTAATGAATGATATATCTGTTTTTTTAACTCTTTAATACCTTTACCTAAAGGTGCAGCTACTTCAATAATTTTTTTATTACTACACATTTCTCTAACAATAGATAATTGCTCTTTTTCAATCATATCTACCTTGGTAATAACATCAAAAGAAGGAACATATACTCTAGTTTTAGCTAAAATATCAACTAAATCATCAATTGTTATTTTTTCTCTTAAGACAACCTGAGCATTCACTATACCATACTCTCTAACTATCGTTTTGATTGCTTCTTCCTCAAGTTCTTGTCCTATAGTAGATATTACTTCAATTCCTCCAATTCCTGTTTTTGAAACGCTACCATTTGGAGGACGGTCATTCAAACGAACTCCAGAATCAAATAATTCTTTGAGAATAACATGTGGTGCAGGCTCAACTGCATCAACTACATGTATTATCAAATCTGCTGAACGTATAACTGAAAGAACTTCCTTACCGCGTCCAGCACCTCTTGCCGCACCTTCAATTAAACCAGGCAAATCCAAGATTTGAATATTAGCATCTCTATATTTTAGAACTCCAGGGACTACATCTAAAGTAGTAAACGCATAGGAACCTGTCTCGCTATCTGCATCAGTAAGGCAATTCAATAATGTAGATTTTCCGACACTAGGTAATCCGACTAAAGCAACCGTAGCATCTCCAGCCTTACGAACCCCATAACCACTTCCTTTTGGGCCTGAAGAACTAACTACTACTTCTTCTCTTAACTGTGCCAGTTTAGCCTTCAATTTACCTATATGATGCTGAGTCGCTTTATTGTACTTAGTATTACCAATTTCTTCTTCAATTTCAGAAATTTTATCAGTAAGAGACACAATGCTTCAGGTTTAAGGGGGGATTAAACGTATTGAGTTGGCATCAACTATAATATTACGGCACTATTTCTGATAATATGCCCTATCCATGGAGTAAGAAAACAAAAGAAGAAGTACCTGATGAAATAGAAGTCATTGAAGATATGGAAGTTACTATTGAAGAAAGCTCAAATATCGTGGATGATGAAGAAATTATTGAAACTACCAAAAATGAGGAAAAACAAATTGTGTGGGATAATGATGATCCAAGAGCAATCTTACTAAATATTCTTAAACTTGAAGGATACAAAATGGATTCAGGAGAATTATTTAATGCGTATAAAGAGGCATCAGGTGATACTGAAAATTCGAAGATAATGGAATCATTTAAGAAAGGTCTTGACCAACTTTCAGAAATTGGAGAAATTAGATCAGACAGTGATGGAAATATAACGACTATACAAAATTATGATAGAGAAAAATCACAAACTACTACTAATGAAGAAGACGAAGTTGAAAAAAAACCTAAGGAAGTAATAGATGAAGTCAAAGAAGATACTGTAGCAGATGTTAAAGAAATAAAGGAAGAAAATAAGAATGAAGATAATGCTGATGACTTAGATTCCATTATTAAATTAAAAGAAGAAACTGACTCTTGGTTAATTGAAAAACTTAAAAATAATAAATCTGATAATGATGACACTGAATTGAGAGAAGAAGTTAAGGAACTTAAAGATAGAATAGAAAAATTAGAAAACGTAATAAAGAATATTACAAAAGCATTTGAATAATGGTAGTTAAAGAAAAAAGGGGAAGGAAAAGATATATACTTTTTAAGCATTCAAATAAAGGTCCAAAAAGTAATTTAACTACGTTTTTCAGAAACAAAATTGGAAATTTAGAGTCTAAAATAAAATGGAAATTAATTGAAACAAGTGTTGAAGAGGGTATTATTAGAGTAGATCATAAATTATTAGATAAATCAAGAGAAATTATGAATAATGAAAGTGAAGAACTAAAAATAATTACTGTAAGAACAAGTGGAACTATCAAAGGTCTAAAAAATTCTTAGAGCAACCATTAATTATAGGACTAGCACTGATTGAATAATGGTTGATGAAAATGAATCAGAAGGATGGGAAGAAACCCAATACGAATCCTTAGATTGGGGAGGTGATGAAGAAAATACAAGTAGTTCGGTTTCATTGTATCCAGCCACGAGTAAACCATCGCAGGCTGCTATTGCTTTACTTCTAGCTGGATTTATTTTGTTAGGTACTGCCACTACCATGAATGGAATATTAAATGATAGTGAAAAAATACAAGGAGTCACTATCAAATATAATGAAGTTATGAGTGAAATGGGCATTCAAGTTGATCAAGAAGACAATGAAATTGATGAATCATTTGTTCGTCAAGTTTTAAAATTTGGTATGTTCTGGGAATTAATATGCGCTATTCTTACTTTTGTGGCGGGTGCATTATTAGTAATGAGACAAAACTATAATCTTGTTTTAATTGGTTGTGCAGCTGCAATTATTGGGCTTGGGGGATTATTGTTATCTACACTTTTTGGAGCAATTGCATTGTATCTGACATTTCAAAGTAAACCCGAATTTGGCATAAATGATCAAGATGAGAGCTGGTGAGGTTGTTATCTGAACTATTAGAATATCTAAAAATTAAAGAATTATATCCTCCACAAAAAGAAGCTATTGCACTTGTTGAAAAAGGTAATTCTGTATTAATGTCAGTACCGACTGCTGCAGGAAAAACATTGGTTGCATATGCTGCCTTAATAAGAGCTGTAAAAGCTAAAAAAAAAGGAATATATCTTGTACCTTTGCGAGCACTGGCATGGGAAAAAGTAAATGAGTTAAAAGATATCTGTAAAAATATTTTGGACGGGGCAAAGATTGGAGTTTCTGTTGGAGATTATGATAAGGCCAGAGGATTATCAAAATATGATATTATCGTTTCAACTTCTGAAAGAGCGGATTCATTAATTAGACACAACCCCTCTTGGTTAACTGAAGTCGGATGTTTGGTATCTGATGAAATACATTTACTGAATGACTCAGGAAGAGGACCTACTCTCGAAATAACACTTTCAAAGTTTAGAGAGATAAATCAGAATATACAAATTATAGGGCTTTCTGCAACTGTTTCAAATTCAAAAGAAATAGCTAATTGGTTGGATGCAGAATTAGTTGAGAGTAATTTTAGACCTGTCCCTCTCAGAAAAGGAATATCACTTGATGGAACGGTGGAATGGGAGGATGGTGAAAGAAAGTATATGGGATTAGATGGTGTTGAAGGAATTGCAATTGATAATTTACCTGAGCAATGTTTAGTCTTTGTTGGAACACGGAAATCTGCAGAAGCTCAAGCAAAAAAATTAAGTAGAATGATTGGGGGGAAATTAAACTCGGATCAGCGAAAAGAGTTAGAAAAGTTTGCTGAACAAATTCAAAAAAATGCTGATGAGATTACATCAGTTGATTCCAATTTATCTAAATTAATTACAAATGGTGTTGCTTATCATCATGCAGGTTTAACAAATAGGCAGCGACTGATAATTGAAACTGCTTTTAAAGAAAAGTCATTAAAGGCATTATGTGCAACACCAACACTCGCTGCCGGTGTAAACTTACCTGCTCGAAGAGTTATTATTAGAGATTTAAGTCGGTGGGATTCTTCTTTCCAATCAAATCAACCACTGCCAGTCTTAGAAGTTCATCAAATGTTAGGAAGAGCTGGAAGACCTGGCTTTGACGTTGATGGACAAGGTATATTGGTTGCTAAAAAAAAAGACCAAATTGATTCTTTTAGAGAACGATATTTTGAAGGCGAAACAGAACCTGTAATCTCTAGATTGGGCAGTGAACCTGCGTTAAGAACTCATCTTTTATCTTTGATTACTTCCGGAACCATAAATACTAGAGAAGGTTTACACAAGTTTCTTGAAAAAACTCTTTTTGGAGCGCAAGGTGAACTATGGAGAACTCAACATCGATTGAATAAAGTTCTCGATTTCTTAGATAAAGAACAATTAATTGAAATTGAAGGAAAGAAAGACAATGAATTTCAACCTGCAAATGAAGTAGTTGAAGAAAAATTAAAACCAACTGCTTTTGGAAGAAAAGTATCTCAATTATACATTGATCCATTATCGGGAGTAATAATTAAGAATGCATTGGAATCTGATGTTGAAGCTAATTCACTTGGATTATTACATACTCTTACAAGAACTCCAGATATCTATTCACTATATGTAAGAAAAAATGAAATGGAAACATATCTAACTCATCTTATGCAAATGGAAGGTGATCTTATGCTTCCACCTCCTGTTGAACATATGGAATTAGAATTTTACTTATGGGATTTAAAAACGGCATTACTACTAATGGATTGGATTGAAGAAACACCTGAAGAACATTTATTGAAACGTTATTCGACTACTCCTGGTGATATTCGTGCTAAAGTTGAAACTGCTGAGTGGATACTCTATGCAATGAGTGAACTGGCTGAACTATTATCACCTTCAAATACTAAAATAATTACGGAATTACGGATTAGAGTAAAGAATGGTATTAGGAAAGAACTATTGCCTTTACTCGAAATAGACTCAGTAGGTAGAATTCGTGCCAGAGCTCTATTTAATGCAGGATTCACAAGTCAAAGTTCAATCAGAGATGCAAGACCTTCAGATCTTAATACTATTCCAGGAATTGGAATAAAGTTAGCTGAAAAGCTCGCTGGAAAGAACGATTCTGAACAACTGCGTTTTGAGTTAGGCTAATTAACAGCACCCTTCTGGACATACAATGGTTAGATTTGTCAAAGACCAGCCAGATGCATACATTTACAGTAGCTTTGGTTCGAGAATGTTTGTTGCTGGATTTTTATTGACTCTAGTTTTTATTTTGGAAGCGGTCGCAGTTTACATATTTAGTGAAGTAATTCTTGAAAATGTTGGATCGAAAGTAGGTTTTCTAATGAAAGTCCCTCTCATTAGTATGGCATTAACCGGAATTATTTACATTACAACTATGTTTATGCCAATTGTTGGTGCAACGACCTTAATTTCTTTGTTAGTATTAAAACGCACTTATAAGAAACTAGAAAAATTGGAAGTTGATAGTAAAAATTCTCAAACATTAATAATGTTAGCAAGAATTGTCTTTATTGCTGCAGGTTTAGCAACCTATGCGCCATTATTTATGATATTTGAAGCTATGATAAATAAAACAATACCAGTCAGTGCAATAAATTATTTTCAAACTCAATATATGAGCTTATTTTTCACACTTGTAGGTATTGGATTATTCTTAACTTTAATATCCCCAATTGTACAACTTTATGGACGAACAAAAAGTCGTTCACTTGTTTTTTCTGGTTTTTTAGCCTTCATGTTATGTTCTACTCTTATTTATCTAGGCAATGGAGATTGGAATATCTCTATTTTTAAACTAAGCGAAAGTAGTGAATTTAAAAGCTCATTTGCGACTGCAATGGCAACTGCCGGAATCTGTATTTTAATTATTTTCTGGAATATATCAAGGAGTGCTAAATCCATACTTAAGTATCAAAAATTGCACTTCACTATGAAACTGGGTGAGTAATGGAATCTTGGGCTGAAAAATACCGGCCAAACAGTCTTTCTGACATTATAGGCAATACAAAAACGATTACTCAATTACAGAACTGGGCTAGCTCTTGGGGTGAAAGAATGACCAAAAAAGGAGTTATATTGTCTGGACCTCCAGGATGTGGTAAAACTTCAGCTGCAATTGCCTTAGCAAAGGATATGGGGTGGGAATTAATCGAACTAAATGCTTCTGACGCACGTTCTGGAAATGTGATTGAAGGAACTGCACTTAGGGCTGGTTTGTTTCAGACTTTTGGAGTCAATGGGCTATCAGATAGGAATTTGATTTTATTAGATGAAGCTGATAATCTATATGAAAGAGCTCAACAATCTAAAAATAAAACAAAAAATTATAGTGATAGAGGCGGTAAGAAAGCCATTTCTAAAACCTTAGAAATGACAAAACAACCCGTAATAATTACTGTAAATGACTTGTATAATCTTACAAAAGGAACTGGAGCTAAAATTAAAAGATTAGCACTTACATTGAAATTTCAGAGGCCTTCAGCAGTTTCGGTTGCAATGGTCTTGAATAACGTTTGTAAAAAAGAGAATTTGAAAGTCGAAGAAGAAACTATTCTATCAATGGCAGAGGCTGCTAAAGGCGATTTAAGAGGTGCAATTAATGACTTACAATCTATCTCTGAAGGTAATCGAATTATAAATAAAGAAGATTATAATAAATTAGATTCAAGAGATCGAGAAAGTGAAATGTTCGATGCTCTGAATATAATTTTTAACAGTGATAATTATGACGAACCTCGAAAAGCCATATTTGATTTACATGAACAACCAAGAGATGTCGCTACATGGATTAGTGATAATATTCCAATAGTATACAAGCATCCTAATGATATTGAAAGAGCATATGAAAGAGTAGCATATGCTGATTTACTATTGGCTAGAGTTTCGAAAACACAAAACTATGGACTCTGGGGATATGCTTCTGAAATGATGTCAAGTGGTGTGGCTCTATCAAAAACACACCCAACAAGTGGAAGGCGCTTACAATTCCCTTCATGGATTAGGAAAATGGGAGCTAGTCGCTTTCAACGTGCATATAGAAATTCTCTAGCGAAGAAAATTGGCGGTGCAACTCATCTATCAATAAGAGAATCTAAAATGGAGCAAATAGGAGTCATATCTACAGTTTGTAGAAGTAATTTATCAAAAGCAGCAAAGATTGCCGGTAAATTAGACTTGAATGAAAATGAATTAGCTATTTTGATGGGAATTGATAAAAAAGATAAAAGAATTTCTGCTATCATGGAAGAATCACAACAATATCGGCAGGAAAGAGATGTAGTAACTTTAGATTACAGAGCCTTAGAAATTGATGAGAAAGAAGAAAAAGAACCAACTAAAATCACACCAAAAAATGATAGTAAGCAAAAAAGTCTATTCGAATTCTAACTGTAACTTCTGTTGATCTGAAACTCCTAAACGACTTGCTGCAACTCCTAAAAGACGTATTGGTTTTCCTGGTTTCCAATTCTCATAAAGTAAAGATTTAGCTACTTTATAGATATCTTGTGATTTATGTATTTCACCAGGAACTGTCTTTTGACGTGTAATTGTTTTAAAATCGGACCAACGTAATTTGATTGTTATTGTACGGGCTGAGCGCCCCATTTGACCAATACTTTCAGAAACTTCTTTGCATGATTCCTTTAATGCTAATTCTACTTTTTCTGCATCTTTGATATCTACATCAAAAGTAGTCTCAGTGCCTTGTTGCTTGGCTATCCAAGGAGAGGAATCAACTGGCCGATTATCAATTCCTTTTGCTTTATTCTTTAGATTTACTGAATATTGTCCAAACACTGGCAATAATTTCTGAATATCAATTGATACTATATCTGAACATTTTTCAATACCAAGACTATTCAAAATAGATGCTGTTTTAGGTCCAATTCCATATATTTTGCGAATTTCTAAAGGGGCTAAGAATTTTGACTCTCGACCAGGTTCAACAATAGTAAAGCCCTCTGGTTTATCAAAATCAGAAGCTATTTTAGCTACTAATTTAGATGTAGCAAGACCTGCTGAAGATGGTAATTGTGTTTCAGCTTTTATTCTTTTCAAAATAGTTTGAACTAAAGCTACCGGATTTTTCTGAAGTGATAAATCTACAAAAGCCTCATCAACACTCATTCTTTCCAAAGTACCATATCTTGATAGAATTTCCATGACTTTAGATGAAGAAGAACGAATTAGGGGTCTATTAGATGAAACTAACTTAAGATCAGGACATAATTTGAGAGCCTTACTGGAAGCCATAGCTGAACGCACCCCTTTCTCACGTGCCTCATACGATGCTGAAGCAATGACTCCTCTCTGGCCTGGTTTACCTCCGACTGCTAAAGGTATTCCATAATCTTCAGGATGCTCCAGAATATGGACATTTACAAAGAAAGCATCCATATCCAGATGCAAGATTGCCCGTGGCCATTCTATTCTTTTCACAATTCATAATGAAAGCATAACTATTAATGTTTCAAGGATGCAAAAAAGAGTATAGATTGAAGGCTGTATTAGGCAGGAATTCGCTTTAAGCCCCCTATCCCTAAGTGAATAATGGAAATTGATCCTTGGGACAGTAAAGGTGTTAAAAATTACAAAGAAATTTGTGATAAGTTCGGTCTGGACATGATAGACCACACTAAATTACCAAACCCAACCCATCTACATAGAAGAGGGATAATTTTTGCACACCGTGATTTAGATAACGTTCTCAATGCAAGAAAAGCAGGTAGACCCTTTGGCGTTCTATCGGGATTAATGCCATCTGGACAAATCCATTTAGGTCACAAAATGGTCATTGATCAAGCTAAGTGGTTTCAAGAGCTTGGAGGAGATGTTACCATAACTGTAGCTGACTTAGAAGCTCATGCAACAAGAGGATTAAGTCTTGAAAAATGTAGAAAATATGCTATTGAAGAATATATTTCTAATTATGCAGGGATGGGATTAGATCCTGATAAAACATCAATTTACTTTCAATCGGAAAGACCAATTGTTCAAAAATTAGGTTTTACTTTGGGAACAAAAACTAATCTATCAGAAATGGAAGCAATTTATGGTTTTTCAGGTAAAACAAGTTTAGCACATGTACAATCTCCATTAGTCCAAGCTGGTGATATTGTGCACCCCCAAATGGATGAATATGGAGGATTAAGACCAATTGTAGTTCCAGTAGGCATTGATCAAGACCCACATATACGATTAACAAGAGGAATGGTATCGAAAACTAATTGGTTTAATGTAAATCAAAATAAGAATGGCAACTTGACTATTGGCTTGTCAATCCAAGATAATAACCAAGAAATCATGGGAATGAGAAATGATGGAGGTGTTGATAAAAATCAGAGAAAAATGATTATTGATAAAGCAGTTAGTGCAATTAATAAAGCAGGCTTCAATCAAATTAATTCAAACCCAAAACATGGTACTATTGATATCAAAGATGCTATAGCTGAAAATCAGAATGATATTCAATATCAATTATTAAATCTTGAAAGACAACTAGGAGGTATGGGATTGATGCAACCATCTTCAACATATCACCAATTTGCAGTTGGTATGACTGGAGGGAAAATGAGCTCAAGTCAGCCTGAAACTACAATGTTCTTAAATGATTCAATGAAGAATATTGAAAAGAAGATTAATTCCTCATTTTCAGGAGGACAACCAACTGTTGAAGAACACCGTGCTAAAGGAGGAAATCCTGATGTGGACGTTGCATATCAATATCTTCGCTATTTCTTTGAAGAAGATGATAAAGAACTAGAAAAAATTAGAGAAGAATACATGTCTGGACAACTTCTTACTGGTGAAATCAAAGCAATTTGTATTGAAAAAGCATCGGAATGGATGAAAAAACATCACGAATTAAAAGACCAAAATCAACATTTGATTAAAGATTTTCTAAATTAGAAATATTGGCTACTTCACGATCTAATATTGCTGGCATTGTTTGAATCAGCAAATTCTGCATTTGTTCAATCGAAATATCATAACCAAATTTTGATAGTGATGTGTGTTTTCCAATAGGTAAACCACAGCCTTCTACAGATTCAATTCTATTATCGGGTGTATTCAAATTTATATCAAAACCATGTCTTGAAACCCATTTACTAAAGGCTAAACCAATACTTGCAATTTTGTAATCATTAAACCATACACCTTGCATTGCCTCATTACGAACTCCTGTAATATTAACTAATGAAAGTGAAGATAAAATCCAGTCCTCAATTTTTGTTATTACTGTTCTAACTGATTCTTCTTTCCATTTGAATATAGGATAACCAACTAGTTGGCCCGGTCCATGCCAAGTCAAACCTCCTCCTCTATCAACATCAGATGAAGCAAAACCCTTTGGGGCTTGAATATTGTCAAGCATTCCTCGTCTACCAACAGTTACAATTTCAGGATGTTCTACAAAAATTAGAGTATCTCGAATTTTATCATTAATTCTTCTTTCTTGAAGCTGAACCATTAACTGGTTAATTTCATCGTGTGACGAATTACCAGCTTGAATTATATCGGTTAAAATCACTTTGAAATGTGGATTGCATGACCCAACCCTGCCAGTGCAGACTCTGCGAAAGCCTCAGTTAAAGTAGGATGTACGTGAATAGTACCTGCAATATCATCCAAACGCGCCCCCATCTCTATTGCAAGAGCAAATTCCCCTGATAATTCAGAAACATGTGAACCAACTGCGTGTATGCCTACTATCACTTGGTTATCAGCTCTAGCTGTAATTCTCACAAAACCACCATCTGAACCTGCATCCATAGCTAATGCCCTTCCACTGGCCGCAAAAGGGAATTTACCAATTATAGTTTCTATTCCTTCATCCTTAGCTTCATCTGGTGTTAAACCAACACCAACTATTTCAGGATCAGTAAAGCAAACTGCTGCAATCGAAACTGGATCAAAAGCCCTCTTATGACCGGCTATAATTTCAGCTACCATTTCACCTTGAGCTGATGCTTTGTGAGCCAGCATAGGTTCACCTACTATGTCTCCAATAGCCCATACATTCTTCATTGATGTACGACATTGATTATCTACTTTTACAAAGGGACCTTCCATATCAACGGCCATCTTCTCTAAACCCCAACCTTGTGTATTGGGTTTTCGACCAACTGTAACAAGAACCTTATCTGCCTTAATCTTATGATCTTTGCCTGAAGAATCTGTGTATTCTACTGTTGTAACTTTGCCTTTGGTAGTAGCCCCCTTAGCTTTTGCACCTAAATTAACTGTGACTTTATGTTTACGAAGCCACATTGTAATAGGGCGCGTCATTTCTGAATCATATATTGGTAAAATCTGGTCTAGTGCTTCAATAAAAATAACTTCAGAACCTAATTTTCTATAAGCTATACCCAATTCAAGCCCAATATAACCTGCTCCAATTACAACTAATTTATTAGGAACGTCTTCTACAATTGCTCCAGAATCAAGAATCCTTTGAACATCTTTTCTATTCTTAGCATGTGAAATATCCATTATAGTAACTAAATCACCCTCGACAGCATTCACTCTAGCAACGAGATTTACGTCACGTTTAACGCCAGTTACAATGATTGCATCCCTAGGATGTGCTAATCGCAGCTGATGCCAAGCAAAAATACCATCTGTGTCTCCATTGAAAACATCGTAATTGGTCATTAACGATCCATCCATCTTGGAAAATTCTTTATTTGCCTTTCCTCTAAAAAATTTCTAGTTTCTGTAATATCTGTATCATAATATTTTACTAGTTCATTACGTAAGGTGTTCGACATCTTATCGACATTTGGTTTAGCATTAATGAGATTGTAAATTCCACTTAGTGGCCATTTTAGCCAAGGAAGATAATACCAAACTCCAGATAAACTATTATCAAAAGATGTTGCAAACCTCTGAAGGCCTTTACTTCGATAAACCATTGATTTGTTCTGTACTCTCGTCTTATTGTCATCAATCTGACCCTTCTCAAGTTCTAACCATTTACAAATTTCTGCAACAAATTTGGGTTCATCTTTAACCATATCATCAAAGAAATAAACTCGAAGCCTATCACCAAATATACTATACCATTCTAATAATAATGTAAAATATTTTCCTCCAACCATGGCCCAAAAATCATAATTTTCTTTCTTAATAGACTGATTGGAATCTATTTTCTTACATTCATCAATATATTCTTCAAAAGTAAGTGTATCACTTATGTGGCCAAGACTTTTCTTATATTTATAAAATGAAAATAATCGGTCAACTGGATTTCGTAGAACAAGAATTATCTTCGAATCGGGAGAATAATCATTGATGGCGTTTGCACTTTCTTTACCACCATAAAAATATCCGGGTGTGGCTTCTATCGCATATTTTTGACCAGAATAACCTGAAAAACATTTCTTATAAAATTCATAATCTTTCTCTCTATCTTCTATCTTAAAAGGATGGAAATACCCTGGTTCTTTAGGATTTGAAGGATGAACCTCAGGATGTAATGCCAAATATCTGAATAATGAGGTTGTGCCAGCCTTTGGAACGCCAGCTATGAAGAGATTCGGATTCACAATTTGTTAGATAGGCCTGTATTAATCAACATATCCAAGACGAAGTAGGGGCTTATGTAATAATTTAGTAATACTTTCTTGATCACTTTCTGAAAGATTATGTTTCCATTTACCTATTGAGTCTGAACTTATTGGTTTGGACAGATTGGAATGATGAGCCTTGTCTGTATCTCCCAGTTTTTCCACCTGTGAAGTATGATCTAACATATCTGAATTGTAATTTATACCTATGAAATCACATACCTTCTTTATTGATCCTTCAGGATTAGTGACCATATCCTCATACCTGATTTCCATATAATTTTCTTTAATCTTAGAACCAAAAGCTTGGGCTAAATCAATGCTATTAGTCCATCTATTTGCAGCTTCCAAAATAGTTTCATATCTTTCCATTTTAAGATAAGAACTAGCAACGTCACGACCATCTCTGACAATATGAATAAACTTAGATTCTGGAAAAACGCTACCAAGCCAATCAAGGTACATTGTATTCATTGGTGTTTTGTCACCCCATATTTTAGAATCTGGTGAATGCTTTTCAGAATAAGTACAAAATAATTCATCAAAAATATTTGAAAGTGTTCTTTTAGATTCATCAATATTTTCTAAACGTTTATGAACTTCATTAAAATCAATATTCCAAGTGTAGAATTCTTTACAATTTTCAAATTCACTGAGAACTTCGGAAACAACATCTTTCCAATCTCTATTACTAAAAATGTGAAATCTCTTGATTGCAAAAGGAAGGCGATAGGATTCGGGCGGAATAGAAATATCTGAATTGCCTGATAATATAGATCTGAGTAATGTATTACCTGAACGTCCAGAACCAATAATAAAGAAAGGTACACAACTTAAATTGGATTTATTATTAGTTATTTGATAACGACTGTAGAATGGCCTTTGAAATAATTTAAGACGATTGTATATCTTATGAATTAAAAGAGGACTGAACATATTAGCCTAATATCACCTTATACTTTTCAATTACTTTTTTAGCTAATTCAGTTGGATTATGGTGACTTTGGACAAAATCATAGCTTGCTTTTCCTCTCTGAATCAATGCATTTCTATCTTTATATAATTCTTTAATTTTTCCAGCTAAATCTACGGGATTAATACTAATAATTGGCAAATTATAATCGTTATATAATGAATCTGTAAGGCTACAAATTACTGTACGACCTAAAGCCATAGATTCAATTGAAAAAACACCATAAATTCCGTATTCGGGATTCATCCAATCGATAACTAAATCATGTTTGGAAATTTGTTTAATTAATTCAGAATGTTGGGCGTCTTCAATAAGTGTAAATTGAATGTCAAGACCTTCTTCTTTAACTTGTGAAATTGCATCTTCTACAGCCTCTGTATTCTTTACTTCTCTATTCGTTGGCGCATGTAATATTTTTAAGGGCCCTGATTTATCAAATTCGGAATATTGCAAATTTGTTAAATCCACCGGATTAGGTAACCATTCTGCATCAGGTACAAATTCTAGTAAATCCGGAGTGCTAACATACCTGTGCACAACTAAATGATTAGCAAATTTTGGATACGCCTTATCCCTAATCTCCGAACCGTGATGATGAAGAATTACGGGTTTCTTCATAATTCCAGACCACATTACTAAATCACGGTAACCTTGACTTACGGCTTGACCATGATAATGCAGAATATCACATTCTTTTACCAAATTATAGAGTTTTTTACCAATATTCAACTTTCCTCGTAATGAACTCGAATCAATCTCAGAAAGATTATAATCAAAATTTGTATGCCAACCTTTAGTACTTGTAACTGCTAAATTAGCATCAATACCTAATTCTCTTTGGGCCTTAACCAAAGTTGAAGCCACTTGAGCAGGATTATTCAAATGAAGAATTCGCATTATTCTATATCCAAAATCTGGTTACGACTCTCAATCAAAAGGCCGACTGCCCAACGTGCAATAACTATACCTGCTATAATTCCAATAATAGGGTCCAGAACAGTAAAATTTGGATTAAACATACCAATTATTAAAGCTATAATTACCATAACTGAAACCAAAGCATCTGCCAAAACATGGAGATAAGCACCTCTACGATTTAAATCCTCAATATCATTTGGATTGGTTAAAAAACTATCAAATTTACCTAATAATAAATTCCAGTCATCCTTGTATGAAGAAAACGCAGTATCCCAACCTCCTTGTGATTCTTTCTCTAAATGTTCATGATCGTGTTCATGGCCGTGCCCATGGTCGTGCTCATGGTCGTGGCTATGCCCATGATGATGATTCTCAATACCCAAAATATTGGCACATACGAGATTAACAATCAAACCAATAATCGCAACTAAGATAGCTTCTTGAAATTGAATTTCTTCTGGTTCTAATATCCTACCAAAAGATTCCCAACCTATGTACAAAGCTACAATACCTAAAACAATGGAAGATGCAAAACCACCTAATGCCATCACTGTACTTTTACTATTTTTAACTCTAGATTCAGTTCTTGCAAAATAATAAGCATATAATGTAATTCCCAAAGCTGCAGCATGAGTTCCCATATGCCATCCGTCTGCTAAAAGTCCCATGGACTTAGTAAATAATCCGGCAGATATCTCAATAACCATCATTATTAAAGTAATAATCACGACTAATCTGGTTTTACTTTCCGACTCTTCGTCGTCTATATCGTGATGATGATGATGGCCTGACATATTATTGTGTGATTAGCGGTGTAAGAAAAACGCTTTCTCTCCCTCCAAACGGACAAAACCAGTCCTCTCAAATTGAACTACATGTTTATCTAATGAAACTATATTGTCTTCAACAATACCTGAAACTCTTTTGCCATCAGGATACCATACTTCTATTGGTTGGTTCGATGAACACCACTGAAATATCGGAACTCCTTTCTTATGCTTATATCCGGAAAATATCAAAAGAGAGTCTTTCATAACTACATTACAAAGATTTTTTAAACGAATCTCAGAACCGTCATCTAGAGATTCTAAATCTTTATTAGGCAAATATATCTTAGAACCTGAAAAAATTGTTTCTTCTCTATTGCCAAGTTCTTTATTATCAGGATGCCAAGGAGCTTCTTTCTGTAACTCCTTATCAGTTTCAATCGTGAATTCAGTTGGATCTGGAACGAAGAATAATCGTCTACTTTTTGAATCAATCAAATCCTTATTCAATGCATCGAAATTTTGCCATGAAAATTTAATATCAACTTCTTTAACGCCTGAGTTTTCCCAATATTTTAAGAAAGTTTCAGCAGAATAACCTCTCCGTGCCAAAGCCTTGATTGTAGCTAAACGGCAATCATCCCATCCAGTAAATTCTCCATTAGTAATAGATTCGCGAATTTTACTGGTTTTGAGATTAGTTTTTGGTATTGCAACTAAACCATAGTGTATGAACTCAGGTTCTGTCCAATCTAAATATTTGTAAATCCATCGCTGTTTTTCAGTATTATTTAAATGATCTTTCCCTCTCAAAACATGAGTTATGCCTAATCGATAATCATCTACTGCAACTGCAAAATTGTAAAGAGGCCATAATCGATACTTGTCACCTTGTAACGGATGTGGTGAATCAACTATTCTTAATGCCACAAAATCTCTCAATGCAGGATTCGGATCTTCTAAATCTGTCTTTATGACTACTATGCCGTTGTCTCCATCAAGGAGAGAATCAAACTCTTCCATCTGAACTTCAGGAGTACGATTCCTATCTGGATGTGCTTTACTCTGTCTTTTCAGCTCCCTCCATTCTTCTGCATCCGATTTAGTAACATATGCCCCACCATTCGAAATTATTTTCCGTATATCTTCATAATAAATGTCAATCCTATCTGATTGAACAACAGTCTCATCAGCCTCAATACCAAGCCATCCTAAATCTTCTTGAATTAAATCATAAGCTTTGACATCAATTGCATTTGGATTTGTATCTTCTAAACGTAATATTAATTTACCATCATATCTTTTTTTATAATAATTATTAAGAGCTAATGCTCGCGTGTGCCCTAAATGCAGTGGACCGCTAGGCCCTGGCGCAAACCGTAGTACTACTTTATCTGCTTTTTTGAGAGGGGGGAGTTCACGAGGTTTAACCTTCTCTTGTTTTTTCTTCTTTGGAGGTGCATAAGACTCTAAATCCTTTGAATCCATTTTATTGACTTCTTCAATTACCTCATCTATAACTCGCATGACCTCTTTAGCTGAAGTGCGAAGCTCTGGGTGCTTGCCCATTGCCTTCCCAATTACACTTTTACTACGAGCTTCGCCATATTGAGCTGCCTCAGACATGGCTAATTCCAATAACTTCTGCCTTAAATTGGACACAACAGCTGAAAGAGAGGGGGGTTTAGGCCTTTTCAGTTAATTTCAATGTATATTTTATTTACTCCGTCTAAATCCAAATTTGTGAAAAGAGCGTTCATGATTGCCGCATTGTTTTTGACGGTAGGGTGTATTGACATCCCTGCAATGAATGGACTAGTCGATAGAATTGTACCTGAAGAAGTAAGAACATATCGAATATTTGATGTGTGGGATACGGAAGGAAATTTTGCACCAGATCCAGCCCAAGACCAAAATACATACATCAATGCAATTGGAGACATGCTTGAAAATCCATTAGGATTTCAAGAAACTGCACAAAATATTACTTGGAAA
Organism: Methanobacteriota archaeon; assembly: GCA_014240255.1. Taxonomy (GTDB): domain Archaea; phylum Thermoplasmatota; class Poseidoniia; order MGIII; family CG-Epi1; genus CG-Epi1. Next base: position 5,446 of record JAAZXG010000010.1, on the reverse strand, counting down.
GAAGATAAACACACTTTCTTCATAGAAAAGAACTGGGAATCTACTTTCATAATACTTCTATTGTCTGTAGACTACAGTATTGGTGGGGGCATGGATCCTTCTGAAGGGCCTGCCGGTACTTTAGATTTTACTGTAACTGATCCTGAAGGGACTAAACACGTTTATGGGAAAGACGGCGACGGATATGAAATTGTAACTTGGAATAATCAACTAGACCAAAGACCTCTTCTCCTTCCTGTTATAGGAGGAACTTGGACTATTGATATCTCAGGTTCAGGGCTTGATGGGGTCGGTTCTATTGTTTATTCTGGTGATTATAGTATACAAATTGAAAGTGATAAATTAGAATAAACTACTATATATCAAAAATAGACCCAAAATAATACAATAAGGAGTGAAATAATGGAATTTTTGCTGTTTGATCAATTCTAATAAAGCACTTACTGCAAAATAACTAGTAAATACTGAACTTAAAAACCCTAAACTTAAAGCAAGTAAACCAACTTCTTCAACAGTCTCATCAATCTCTCCAATCTTAAGAAGTGTTGCACCCATAATCGCAGGTATAAATAGGAGAAAAGACAATCGGGCTGCTTTAACTGGATTCATTCCTAAAATTTTAGAAATAGCAATAGTTGAGCCTGAGCGAGAGATACCTGGAAGTATAGCCAATCCTTGAAAAAAACCTATGACCAAAGCATTGGAAAATGGAAAGTCATCTATCTGCTTCTGGCCATCATAATCCTTACTAATCCAAACTAAAATACCTGTAAAAATTAAACAACCGCCAACTAAATGCATCTCACTATAGAAATCACCTATAATTGTACTATCAAAGGTAAAACCAATAATAGCTGTAGGTACTGAAGCTACAATAACCATCATTAGCATTCTCTCATATCCTTTGAGATTTGGATAATTCTTATAATCTAAAATATTAGGTAATATCAAAAAAACTTCTCTAATTTCTTCACGCATCACATAGAAAATAACGCAAAGTGAGCCTAGATGCAGAATAATATCAAAAAGAATAGGAGGTTCTTCGTTGAAATAAAATTGAAATATTGCTAAATGTCCGCTGCTGCTAATAGGGAGCCATTCAGTCACACCCTGTAATATGCCTAGAAGCACAGCTAACCACCATTCCATAATTGCCCAATCGTCAGGTTTATTTAACCGACGGGGGAGTATCTCCTAATGGCTGATGTGAAAGTGCGCTGTACAACTTGCTACAACGTTTTTAACACAAACAAAGATGAGGGGAGAAATGTAATATGCCCTATGTGCGACTCATCGTTCGCAGTCCAAAATACTAATATTGTAACTAATATTAAAAATACAATAACTGATTTAGGTAGTAAGATTGGAGCAAATATCCAAGAAAAATTAAAAATAAACAAAGATGATGATGTTTTCAAAATTATAGATGGGAAAAAATATGATAGAGAACTGTTAGATGTAGCTACTGAATTGTCGGCTAAAAATGAGGAGATAACCTTAGAGGGGAGTAAGCAATTATTTCAAAAAATAAAGGACTATGATGATTATACACAAGTGGAAAAACAAACTGTAGCATACATACGTAAGAATTATAAATTTACACCAGAAGCAAATAACTGGTTAAGAACTGAAATAAGAAGATGGGCCGCATCAAAAACCCGAAATGAAGATATTTCAGATCCAACGAGCGCGAAATTAGTAAAGGAACAACCACTCTCCTTTGTTTTTAGTAACTTAAAAGAAGCTTACCGTTGGGACAATCTAAATAATTTGAATGAAAAACCAAAGACTGCAGCACAATGGGCTGGAATTTTACTATCTATCGTATTTGTTTTGGGAATTTTTTCAGGTATTGCATATGGAATCAAATGGAATAACCAAGAAACCCAATGGACTAGCGGAGGCCTATCTTCAGTTCATGGCACTATTATTGACAGCAATGGAAAAGCCCTCGAAGGTGTCACAATCCAAGCGGATGATAAAAAAACATATACTAATGCTCAAGGCAAATATTTCTTATATGATTTAATCGGTGAAGAAGTTGAAATTATTTTCACAATGGAAGGCTATGGAAGTCTAAATGTTTGGATTAATATACGTTCAGAAGGTACAAATATATTAGAAATTGAATTAGAAGAAGGAGGAGATAATAAAAATATAGATCAACGGAAAGACGTCTCTGAACCATGGCCTCCAAATTACGCATTAGCTCCAATTTTCATTGTAGCTTCTATCATTACATTGATGGGGAGTTCAGCTGCATTACTTCAACAAAATTTTAGGATGGCTGTAATTGGATGCTTATGTGGAGTTATAAGTTATGGATTTTTGATTGGTAGTATTCTTTCAATTATAGCTCTATCACTATTATTAATTGATCGAGAAAAATTTGATAGAGCCTAAATTATGTCTTCCTGGCAAGTTATAAAAAAATGGGAAGTGCTGGGCAAATGGAATAAGATTTTTTTATCTTTAACTGCCTTTTGGACTTTATTGATTCTTACATCTCCATTGATTATAACTAATGATGAAACTGGTGATTTGAGTGGGAGTGTTGGCATTTATGATAACAAAGAAGTAATACAAAATATGAATCCGCTATCTAAATTAGTGTATTATATTGGTGATTTAAATTGTCACCAACTTTCACATAGATCATATGAATATAATAACAATCAAATGCCATTTTGTGCAAGAGATGTGGGGATTTTTACGGGTTTAACATTTGGATTTGTTTGGTCTCTAGGAAGAAGAATTGAATTAACTTTACCAATAATAATTCTTGCCCTAATTCCAATTGGACTTGATGGAACAATACAGCTTTTTACAGATTATGAATCTACCAATATTAGAAGAGTTGTGACTGGGTTAATTGCTGGAATAGTCACTGGAATCTCTCTAAAAATAATTGCTGACTCTTTAGATAAAAAATATTAGTTATCATCCCATTTTAACTCATTATCACAAAAAGGGCATTCTGGGGAAAGATCTGGAACAACTCGATAACAGCGATTGCAAAGATGGCCTGGATTATAAATTTTCTGATAAAGAAAAATCCCCACTATTACAAGAGCAAATATTACTACTAAACCAATTGTGAAAAACATTATTTCCTCTTTAGTTCGTTGCTTACATAGCTAGTCATAGCTTTTGGATTCATAACATTCCAGAAAAAGTTGAAATCTTGTAAAGTAAAGGCCCCTACAGCAGCTAAAAAAGAAATATAAAGAAAACCACCCAATGCTGAAAAAAAGAATAATTCATACCAACGACTTACATCCAGATTAAGTTGGATTTGCCACATTATTAACCCCACTATTGTTGCAAATAAAATTTGTACAAAGAAACCAATTTGAGGCTTCATTTCAAGATATGAATAACACAAAATTCTAAGAGATATAGCTAGTATCAGTTCAGAAATTAAAACTGCAATTGCAGCACCTTCACCACCTAAACCCGGTAAATTATCAAGACCTAAGTGCGGTATTTCTCTAGGAACTAAAATAAGCATTAATATAATGCTAACGATTGACGAAAATATATTGATAATTGAAGTCAAATCAGGTCTGTTGGAACCTCTAAGTGCAACGGACCAAGGACGATTAATTACTCGAACAAGAGATGCTAAAACCAATATCTGAAGAATACGAGTTGCTGCTAAGAATTCTCTACTAATAAAAACAAAAATTATTTCATTTGACCAAACAATGGTCATAACTACAATAGGTATACAAACCATTGCTACGTATTTTTCAGCATCATAGACCAAGGATCTAATTTCATTATTAGATTTGTTGGAATGTAATTTAGAAACGGATGGGAGTAGCATTTCCTCAATAGCTAAAGCCATCGTACCTATGAATAACGCAATACGTTGAACTCCAAAATATAACCCTACATCGGTAGCTGCCCAAAAAACACCAATGAATATCTTATCTATGTGTTTTTTAAAAATTCCGAAAATTGAAACTGCAGCCACTGGGAATGCATAACTTTTATATGAATCAAAAGTCGACTTATCTGGTTTAGAAATAGGATAATCTCTAAAATACCATAAAGAAATCAGAGCTATTATCAAAATACCTACTAATTCGGATGCTGCCAACCATATAACTCCCCAACCCATCAATGCAGTTCCTATTAGCAAGAATGAACGTATTGAAGTGCCTATTATCCTAGGTATAGCCACTCTAGCGCTTTGTTTCAATCCACTAAAAGTAGAAGTCAATACTCCCGTCAAGAGATAAATAATATAATATATTATTACTAAAAATAAAAGGCCTTCAGTTTTAATATCATAAAATTGTTTGCCTAAATAATCAGTCCAGTACCAATAAAATATTGTAAATACGGCTAACATTAGAGAAATTAAAGATAAACGTATCGAAAGAAAAGTACCTATACATTTACCTAAATCTAAACCTTCACTAATTCTCTTGACATGGGCCATTCTAAAACCAAAAAAAGCTAAAAAGGTAAAACCCCCAATCAAACTCATAGCATAGCTAAATTCACCAAGAGCTGAAGCCCCCATATTCCTTGCTACAAACAAAAGTGCAATCCAGCCCACTATTGCATTAATGTTCTCAACACCAAAAAGTAGAGCTATTTTGCGGGAAGTCGCCATTAGTTGCGCACAGTGCTTGGGATTTAAAGCCAGCCCTCTTGAGGTGAATTGTGACATCAAAACTATTGGTTGCAGGCGTATTGGCTTTAGATGACCTAAAAACACCCCATCGAAGTGAAAAGGGAATAGTAGGGGGTGCTGGGATTTATTCTAGTATTTCGTCAAGTATATTTACAGATACAGCCTTAGTTGCAGCTATTGGAAGTGACTTCCCAAAATCTATAATGGAAAAGATTAAAGGTCATGCAATCAATACTCAATCTGTAAAAAATCTGAATTATCCCACATTTCATTGGTCTGGTGAATATACTGGAGATATGTCTCAGGCCATAACACATAAAACTGATTTTCAAATTAATGATCATTATGACTGGGAGATTTTATCTGAACAGAAGGATTCTAAGTTATTATTACTTTGTAATAATGACCCCAATATTCAGTCTAAAATTCTAAAACAAGTTAACTCAGATTTAATTGCTATGGACACTATGAATCTTTGGATTGATATTGCCAAAGATAAGTTAGAAGAAGTTGTAAAACAAGTAGATATTTTATTCATAAATGATGCTGAAGCACAACTATATACTAACAAAGATAATTTAGATGAAGCAGGAAAAAAACTTCTGAGTAAAGGCCCTAAATATGTAATTATCAAGAGAGGAGAACATGGATCTTCGCTTTATTCCACTAAGATGAGTAAACACTTACCTGCTTTTAAAGTTAGTAACTTTGTAGATCCAACTGGTGCTGGTGATAGCTTTGCCGGAGCTGCTATGGGATATCTTTCTGAATTAAATGAACTAAATGAGGATAATTTGA
>JAAZXG010000109.1 GCA_014240255.1 Methanobacteriota archaeon | reverse complement strand
AATGTTCAAGCTTTAAAAAAAACCATTGAAACTAAAGAAGCTCATTACTGGAGCAGATCTAGAAAACAAATTTGGCATAAAGGTAAAATTAGTGGTTTTGTACAAAAAGTTGTGGAAATTAGAATTGATGACGATCAAGACTCAATATGGTTAACAGTAGATATTGGTGATGGAGCAAGTTGTCATGTTGGTTATAAATCTTGTTTCTATAGATCAATACCTCTTGGAAAAATTGATAATGCTAGACAAATTAAAATGAACTTTGAAGAAAAAGAAAAAAAATTTGACCCAGAAAAAATTTATAAAAATCAAAGTAATCCAACAAAAGTTTAATGGAAGAAAAACAAAAGAATGTTCTAGGTGAAGATTTGGAAGAATGTTCAGTTGACCCTGTTACAGGTTGGTTTAGAGATGGATGTTGTAATACAGATGATAATGATCACGGTATTCATACAGTTTGTGCGAAAGTAAATAATGAATTTTTAGAATGGTGCAAACAAGACGGTAATGATTTAATCACACCACATCCAGAATCTGTC
>JAAZXG010000108.1 GCA_014240255.1 Methanobacteriota archaeon | reverse complement strand
ATATTGCAGTGCCAGGCGTCGCATTATTTATTGTTACAGTAGATGGGTTTGTGTCTGCAATATTTTTGCCAAGCATGATTCCAGTAAAGTTGCCCAAATCCGTGCCGTCCGTCACTAGAGTGACAGCTATATTTTGATCTGCTCGCACAATACTAGCACCATTGTTTGTAATACTCAAGCTAGAAACTGTTATCACACTAATTAGAGAGCTAATGTTAATTGGTAGAAGAGAATAGCTGTTTCCTGCATAATCGTATACTGTGGTGTTTATGAGCGTATCTATATTTTCAATAGATGTAGTGTCTAATGTTACAACTGGACCATCTATGGTTGTTGAAATCTCGATGTTGTTATCATGTTCGTATGCTGATGCTAAGCTAATATTTTCTGAAAATGTAAGATATACTAGTTTGGTAACGTCATATCTACTAGAAACCAAAGAAGGATTCGTGTTATCAATTATGACGTTTGTGTTGTCAGCCAAATCGTTTTGTGTAAATGTGCGCAAAGATCCATTTACAGTTTCAACAGCTATAGCAAATGTTGCA
>JAAZXG010000107.1 GCA_014240255.1 Methanobacteriota archaeon | reverse complement strand
ATTGAAGGCGTTATTTCGGAAATTGAATATTTTGGGATTTTAGATGATTGTAGTGAAACAGTTTCCTATAACAGAGAATTATGCGAAAAATATCCAGTTATTCATAGTGATTTAGGGGCGATTGAAACAAAAACATATAAAACGTTAGAAGAGAAAGACATAGAGTACCTCTTCCCTTCTCATATTAGTAGTGAATTCAACGAAAGTAAATTAGAAATAAATTTTGCAAGTGATGAGAGATACACCCAAGTCAATGGCGATACAGGACTTTACTTTGAAAATGATAATGTATCTGCAGCAGTTTTTACAGACGTTGTCTTTGAAAATATTCTTTTCTACAATGTCGCTTTCACAGACACCTTCTTCGTTGATTGTACTTTTGAACGAGTTTCATTTTACAATGTTACTTTTTCAAAGTCTGTTTTTTCAAATAGTTCATTTGATGTTGTTATGTTCAATAATGTTTCTATCGATTCTAGTAGATTTGAAAGTAGTGATTTAGAACGTATTTTAGTTAAAGAATCTAAATTTAATAACACTAATTTTGAT
>JAAZXG010000106.1:343-554 GCA_014240255.1 Methanobacteriota archaeon | reverse complement strand
CCTAAAGTGGAAAGTAATTTGTCATATCTTCCACCACCACAAATGGCTCGTAACTCACCAGCCCTATCGTGTGCTTCGAAAACAGGCCCAGTATAGTATGCTAATCCTCTGACTATAGATGCATCAAATTCTATCCAACCGGATATTCCATATGCTTCCAAAGCTGAAAATAAACTTGTAAGCTCAGTTACTGCAGCACTTTCCTTACCGA
>JAAZXG010000106.1:0-333 GCA_014240255.1 Methanobacteriota archaeon | reverse complement strand
AATTCATATCTTTGATTACAAGTGTGGATTGAATGGTTTGAATAGCACTCTTTTCTAAACCTAAATCTCCTAACTGTTCACTAACCACATCAGCAGGTAATTTATCCATCTTATCAACAATAATACAGGTCTTAGCAAATATATCTCCTTCTAATCCGAGAGAACCTAATACCTCTTCCAGAACTTTGCGACTACTCATTTTTATGACTAAATCTTCTTCTGTAAGTCCAACACTTTTGAAAAATGTGACCAATACTGAAATTAATTCTGCATCTGCTGAAATTGCATCTGTTCCCCAGATATCCACGTTCCATTGGTAATGCTCTCTCCCTC
>JAAZXG010000105.1 GCA_014240255.1 Methanobacteriota archaeon | reverse complement strand
TTGGTAAAATAGGAGATCATTTAGTTGATAAACTGGCGAAGAAAGTAGAAATACTAAAGATTGGACCAGGTATGGATAAAACATCAGAAATGGGACCATTAGTTACAAAAGAACATTTGGAAAAAGTAAAAGGTTATGTTGATCTTGGAGTAAAAGAAGGTGCAAAACTAGTGGTTGATGGAAGAAATTTAAAATTACAAGGATATGAAAAAGGTTTCTATATTGGAGGATGTTTATTTGATGATGTTACAAAAGATATGCGAATTTATAAAGAGGAAATTTTTGGACCAGTACTTTCAGTTGTAAGAGCAAAAGATTTTGAAGAAGCTACAAAATTAGTAAATGACCACGAATTTGGAAATGGAACAAGTATTTATACTAGAGATGGAGATGTTGGTAGAACATTTGCAAGTAAAATTAAAGTTGGAATGGTTGGAATAAATATTCCAATACCTGTACCGGTGGCTTTTCATAGTTTTGGCGGCTGGAAGAGATCTTTATTTGGAGATCAACATATGCATGGAGTAGAAGGAGTAAGATTTTATACTAAACTTAAAA
>JAAZXG010000104.1 GCA_014240255.1 Methanobacteriota archaeon | reverse complement strand
CAAGCCACGCTTGATTCTATTCAGGATCATCTTGTTGCAATTAAAGGGCCCTTAACGACGCCGATCGGGGGTGGAATCCGATCCTTGAATGTGGCGCTTCGTCAGAAACTGGATCTTTTTGCCTGTGTTCGTCCTGTGCGATGGTTTGAAGGAGTGCCCTCACCGGTAAAGGAACCGAACCTGGTGGACATGACTATTTTCAGAGAAAATACCGAGGATATTTATGCAGGTATTGAATGGATGGAAGGGACGGAAGACTTAGAAAAAGTAAAATCATTTTTCATTAATGAAATGGGCGTGACTAACATCCGTTTTCCTGATACGTGTAGTTTGGGCGTAAAACCTGTTTCCATAGAAGGGACAGAAAGATTGGTCCGAGCGGCCATTGATTATGCATTATCTCATGGACGAAATTCTGTAACACTTGTCCATAAGGGGAACATCATGAAGTTCACTGAAGGTGCATTTCGGGACTGGGGTTATGAAGTGGCGAAAAGGGATTACGGGGCAACAGATCTAGATGGTGGACCGTGGCAGATTATCAAAAAAGACGGAAAAGAAC
>JAAZXG010000103.1 GCA_014240255.1 Methanobacteriota archaeon | reverse complement strand
AGACAGGAATAATATATAACCAAAACATTAAAAAAATTGTTTTTTATGAATTTACAGAAAAATGCGGTTTTTAGCAGAAAATTAATTTCTGTTCGATTTAAAGCCAAGTTCTTTTGGCATTATTTATTTTGGTGATGATAATATTAATGTTAAAAAATTATTGATATCTAACCATAGGTTTTAAGATACCTGAAGTACAATGTACCTTAAAGTTGTTGCTTAATCGATATAGTGATTGTACTACTAATATCTACAAGCTGGACGCCTATGCTGGAGCGCGCGGGTTCGATCCCGAGTTGCGCCAGTATGCGTCTAGGGTGCCAAGTCCCTGCGGATTGACGGTGGTTTATAAAATTTCCCCACCATTAAACTTGGCAAGTCGAGATATCGCCTGTACTGAGTGGAATCGACAATAAAACCAAGAATTTATTTATTTTTCTATTATATTTCAAATGCGATTGGTCAAAATTCCCTCCACCATAAAACTAAGCAAGTCAGGATATCACCAGAACTGAATGAACTTGACAAATAACATACAATTTTAAAAAAGGTATTGACATATTGGTA
>JAAZXG010000102.1 GCA_014240255.1 Methanobacteriota archaeon | reverse complement strand
TGCCTTCATCTGTGGTGTTTGTGGAAGTACTGGCCAGATGAGGGAAGAATGAGGGGAGAGTGTCCATGTCATGGAAGTATGTATGATGTTAAGACTGGCACGTCATTTGCAGGACCTGCATCTGTACAAGCAGCTCCTTCAAACACACTTCCTCAACTTAATTTTGAGGCTGATTCTGATGGGTTTATGTTTATTTCTCCACCAAAGTGGGGCGTTAATGATAATGGAGTTGTAGGATATGGCCGTTTCACTTGAGAGACAGAACGGTTTACTCACGTTCATTTACTGGATTTGGAATGAGTTAGATAGAACCATCTTCACTGCAATCAAGTTTTCGTTCCCATCACGGTTTGTAAGTCCATTTGGATTTTTGGGAATGCTCACGTTCATCATGTTCATTACTCTGGGTGTAACTGGTGCGTTACTAATGTTCTATTACGAACCAATCATGACAAGATCATGGGACAGTGTTGCGTTCATTAACAACGAAGTACCGTTTGGATTTCATATTAGGAATCTCCATTATCATGGTTCAAACGCCATGGTAATGTTAGCCATTCTTCACATG
>JAAZXG010000101.1 GCA_014240255.1 Methanobacteriota archaeon | reverse complement strand
AGATTTGCAAATTCCTGACTAGATAATGTAGTTCCATCTTTTGTCATTAGATATGCCCCTGTGATAAAGTCACGAAGAGCTCCAATGATAGGACCTCCAAATCTTGGAGAAATCAATTGATCTTGAACTCTCATCAGTAAAATTGCTTCAGAGCGTGCTTCTTCACTTTGAGGTACATGAAGATTCATTTCATCACCATCAAAGTCTGCGTTGTATGGTGGACATACCGATGGATGTAATCTGAAAGTTTTTCCCGGCAAAACATGAACATAATGAGCCATGATTGACATTTGGTGAAGTGATGGTTGTCTGTTAAATAATACAACATCACCATCCATAAGATGTCTTTCAACTAAAAATCCAATTTCTAATGAATCTGCAATTAATGAACGGTCTTCAACAAAGTCTAGTCTAATTTTTACACCATCAGGACGAGTGATATAATTTACACCAGGAAATATTGATGGACCGTTAATTACTAATTTTTTTAATTTTTCAATATTCCAATCAGTTACAATTTCAGGAATTGTTAATTTTTTTGCTACAGTTTCAGGCACACCAACTTCGGAT
>JAAZXG010000100.1 GCA_014240255.1 Methanobacteriota archaeon | reverse complement strand
AAATGGACCTTTAGTCCAATTAAAACCTAATCTCATTGCTTCATCAATATTATTGAATTTATCGGTGATACCAGGAACCAATGAAGATGCATATTTTATTATCTTTGAAAGAACTGACCAGGCATATTCTCCATATTTGTCTTTTCTATTTATAAGATTTTTAAGATCCACTTTGTCTAATTTTAAATCAATTTTTTTTGTTGGAAAATATTCTCCAGTATAAAGATTGATTGCCTCAAGAATTTTTTTACCTTCGGTTTTATTAATTCGATAAAAACCTCCTTTTCCTTTACGACCAGTGTAACCAGTTTCAATTAATTTTTTGATTAATGGAATTTCTTTAGCAACGATTTGAAATTCATCATTTTCGGGTAGTTCTTTTATAAAACTTTTTAAAACATCCGCCATTAAGTCTATTCCAATTAAATCGTATAAACCAAACACTCCAGTTTTAGGAATACCCATTGGTCTTCCAAAAACTGCATCCGCCTCTTCAATAGATAATTTCATTTTAAATGCTTCAGTCATCGCAATTTGCATAGCATAAACTCCTACCCTATTTCCTAGAAAC